>JAYWBY010000186.1:0-15661 GCA_043781115.1 Pseudomonadota bacterium | reverse complement strand
TTGGTCAAGCTCTCGAAGCTGGTGGGGCGCTTGTCCTTGGGGAAGTCCTTGTGCGCGATCATGACCATTAGGGAATTGTAGTTCGTCTCAATGGCCGGGTGGTCCTTCGACTCGAAGATCATGCCGCGCTTTTTCAAGTCCAAGCTCCAAAACGGGTCGGACGTGAGGATGATGTCGGCCTGCGGCTTCTTCGCCAGGAGCTCGGCTTCGACTTTGGCTTGGATCTTTTCGGAACCAGCTTGAAAGACCTGAATGTCGATCGTCGGGTGCGCCTTTTCGTACTCGGCCTCGATCGGCGCGATGAATTCTTTGTAGATCGACGTGTAGACCCACACGTCCGTCTTCGACTCGGCTCTCGCCGCCGTCGCCGCAAAAAGAATGGAGACAAGAGCCACGAAAGTACGAGCGATCCGCATCGAGTCCCCCAGCGCAATTTTTAAAATTGTGTAAAGAAGCTTGGGTCTTAGCCTACGGGATCTATAGCAGCCCGAATCATTCGCGGCAAGGAGCCAAGTCGATGCCCCGGACGCGGCGATGCTCGAAATCCAGGATCAGGAGAAATGGTGTCGGAGCAGCGCAGGCGTTCTGCCAAAAGCCGTCAAAGGCGAAAACGGCGCCAGCGGTTAGGAGGTCCTGAACCAGGATCCGGCTACGCTCGGCAGAGGTCCCGTGCCTAGCAGAAAGCGCCGCGGCGACGAAAGGCGCGACGACGTCGGCGCGCAGCGTCCCGGCCGTCAAATCGTCCTCGGCCAAATCGGTGGCGTCGTCCTGCCAGTCGAATTCGTCGGCCGTGGAAGCGTCGTGCACCCTCGCCAAAAATGCCCGCACCATCGCCTCGGCATCGCCTGTGGCGACCGTAAAGGCGCGATGGCGACCGTTCGGAAAGAGGTCCTCGAGTTCGTCGCTCAAGGCTGCGATCGACTCTGCACGCGCGGGGCGCCCAAAAACGCTGGAAAGCACAACTAACAACGCTAGGGCCGGGGCTTTGAATCCCATGGGACTTCCTCCGTCTGACGCGGCCACAATTGCAGATTTTCCCCTGAAACGCTACGGACTTCACCGTTCCGGGCGAGTCACTGAAGTGGTCCACTTTGCGGGTCAGAGGTTTACTTTTGCCACCAGAGCAGCGCCCAGCTGGCCGATTTTTTCCAATGATTTCCGCAAAAACGCCCTGGATCAAAGCTTGCTCTAAGGGCGCGTCTCACGTCTCGGCCCGTTTCGCGTCTCATGGAGGAATCGTTCGCATGGCTCTTCGCAACACCCTGAAGCCTGTCCTTGCTGTCGCCACCTTGTGCCTTGGGCTCTCCAGCCAAAGCTGCACGCGCTCGCCGTCTTCTGACGACAGCGACACGACGGCGATCAGCAACCGCCCGCAGAGCTACGACCGGTTCATCGCCGTGCTGAAGCTCGCAACGCCGGCGCTCCTGAGTTCCGCGAAGAAGACCAACGGCGTCATCATCGTCGACGAATCGCTGAAGGCCGAAATCCTCGCCGAACAAGAGGCGACGATCGCCGACCTACACAACATCTCGCCCGACATCCAAGTTCTTTATCGTTACAAAATGGTGTTGAACGGCCTGGCGATCATCGCGCCGCGCGCGCTGGAAGCCAAGTTCCGCACGATGGCCTCCGTCTCTTACGTCGAAGGCGAAGGCGCCTTCGAACGCATGGCGCCGGTCCGCGTCGCTGAATCTACGGTTGTCGAAGCCAACCTCGACGCCAATAGCTCCGTCGCCTTCATCGGCGCCGCTCGCGTCCACGACGAAGTCAAAGTCCCGGGCACCGACGGCCCGGTCGCGGTCCTCGGCCAAGGCATCAAGGTCGGCGTCATCGACACCGGCATCGACTACACGCACGCCATGTTCGGCGGCGCCGGCACCGAGCAAGCTTACAAGGACAACGACCCGACGACGGTGGAAGCGGACAGCTTCCCCACCGCGAAAGTCAAAGGCGGCATCGACCTGGTAGGCACCGACTACGACAACGCCGCGCCGCGCTTCGAGCAGCACGTGCCGAAACCGGACGCCGACCCCCTCGACGAAGCTGGCCACGGCTCGCACGTCTCCGGCACCATCGCCGGCCACGGCGATGGCTCGGCCACCTACTCCGGCGTCGCGCCCGCCGCCGAACTCTACGGCATCAAAGTCTTCGGCAAAGCCGGCTCTACCGGCGACGCCGTCATCATCGCGGCGCTCGAATTCGCTGCGGACCCGAACGGCGACTTCGACGGCGCCGACAAACTGGACGTGATCAACCTGTCGCTCGGCTCGAGCTTCGGCACGCCTCATCTCCTTTATCAAGAAGCCGCCGGCAATCTCGTCAAGGGCGACACCGTCATGGTCGCCTCGGCCGGCAACTCCGGCGACGAAAGCTACATCGTCGGCGCGCCTTCGACAGCCGACGACGCCCTTTCGGTCGCTGCCTCGATCGACGGCATGGACCACAACTGGAAGTTCCGCGCCGTTTCCTTCGCCTCCGCCGCGCATCCGTCCGTCTTGGCGGAAGCGCTCGAAGCGTCATTCTCGAAACCGATCGCCGACGCCGGCCCGGTCAACGGCAAACTCGTGTACCTCGGGACGGCCGCCGCCGACCTGACCGACGAGCAAAAGGCCGCCGTCCACGGCAACGTCGCCTTCATCGACCGCGGCGCCGTGACCTTCGCGATCAAGGGCCAGCGCGCCTTTGAAGCCGGCGCGATCGGCCTCGTCGTCGCCAACAACGTCGACGGCGACGCGTTTGGCATGGGCGGCGACGCCGCCATCGACATCCCGGCCATCATGATCAGCAAGGCTTTGGGCGACGCGCTGAAGGCCGACATGCCGCAAGGCGACGTGATCATCGCTTTCCTAACCGACGGCCGCATCGAAAAACCGGCGTTGGTCGACACCCTCACCGACTTCTCCTCGCGCGGTCCGCGCTCGATCGACGGCGCGCTGAAACCCGAAATCTCGGCTCCCGGCGCCAACGTCATCTCCGCCAAGATGGGCAGCGGCGACAAAGCCGTGCAAATGAGCGGCACGTCGATGGCCGCCCCGCACATGACCGGCGTCATGGCGCTGATGAAACAAATCCATCCGGAACTCGACGTCAAGTCGCTCAAAGCTTTGGTCATGGAAACGGCGCTGGGCATCAAAGACAAAAACGGCGTGCCGTACCCCGTCGCCCACATGGGCTCGGGCCGCGTCCAGGCCTTCGAAGCCGCGACCGCCAAACTCATCGCGGCGCCGGCGGCCTTGTCCCTTGGCGAAGTTCTCGTCGAAGAAGCCAAAGTCGTCCGCCAAAGCCTGACCTTGACCAACATCACCGACGCCGCCGTGACCCTGACCTTAACGGCCGAATTGAAGGCTGGCCTGACCGTCACCGCGCCCACCACCGTCGCGCTCGCCGCCCATGAGTCGAAGGCTCTCGACTTGAAATTTAAGATCGCGCCCTCCGCCTCGACCGACGCCTCGACCGAACTCGACGGCTTCATCAAAGTCACCGGCGACGCCGGCTCGTACCACATCCCCGTGCTCGCCGTCGTCAACCGCACCACGCGCGTCAACGCCAAAGCGCTGAAGATCCTCGCCACCTCGCCCGCCGACGCCGCGGGAGCGGAAGCCGAGCTGACGCTCGTCAATGACGGCAAGCAAACCGGCGAAGCGCTCCCCTTCAACCTCCTCGGGCTTGACGAGCGCAAAGCCGCTGCCCGCCGGAACGTGTCGCGCAACGGCGTCTGCGACCTCGAGTCGTCGGGCTACCGCATCATCAAGAAGACGGTCGACGGCGTCGAAATGGAACTCCTCCAAGTCGCCGTCAAACTCTACAACCCGGTCACCAGCTGGCACGTCTGCGAAGTCAGCGTCCAAGTCGACGCCGACGGGGACGGCATCGCCGATCAAGAACTGCTCGGCACCTACATGCAGCTTTTGTCGAACAATGCCGCCCAGGTCCAGGACTTCGTCAGCGCACTCACCGACGCCGGCTCGATGCGCAAAATTCGCAGCGACTACGAGACGTCCTTTCCGAACGCCAACGACCCGGTGTACACCCCGGCCATCGTGGACTCGCAGGACTATCTGACCTTCGCGCACTCGACGATTTCGGTCGTCACGGCCGACCTGTCGAAGCTGAAGAAGACCGCCGCGGGCGACCTCAAAATCAAACTAGCAGTGCTCGCCGACACCACGTCGCCGGAAGCCGACGACTTCCTCGGCGCCGAGGACAAATGGAAGACGATCACGCCGACCGTCGACGGCCAGGCTTTCGTGAACCTGCCGGAATCGGTGACGCTGAAGGCCGGCGAATCCCAAACGGTCGATCTCACCAAAGGCTCTGGCAAAGGTGAGTTGATCGTTTACTTGCCCTTCAACTCGAGCACGGATTCGGCCGTGGCGAAAGACAACCAAGCCAAGGTGCTGAAGCCGAAGTACGGGCTTTGACCAAGCGCCGGAGGTGGAGCTGATGCAGCGTTTCACCTCCGGTTTGGTCCTAAAATGATACAGGTCTAGAGCCGCCCGACTGAGGTCGCGCGGCTCTTTCCTTTTGGGCGCGCATGCTCCTTGCAATGCCTCTCGCGTGCAGCCCGCACTCGGAGGAATCCCCATGGTCCCATCGGTCGTCCGCATGACCCAAAAACCGCCGGCCTCGCCCGAAGGCCCGGACAGCCTCGTCAAAGCGCTCGTGTCGCGAGCCGCCGGTCTTTTGGAGTTCGACCCGGCGCTCACCGAAATGCTGATCCATCCCGAGCGCGAGCTCCGAGTTGAGGTGCCTTTGACGCGCGACGACGGATCGTTGGCGATTTACGAAGGCTACCGAATCCAACACAACAACGCCCGCGGCCCTTTCAAAGGCGGAGTTCGTTACCACCCGCAAGTGTCCGAAACCGAAGTCCAGGCCCTGGCGGCGCTGATGACCTGGAAGACCGCCATCGTAGGCGTGCCGTTTGGCGGCGGCAAGGGCGGCATTGCCGTCGATCCCACGTCCCTGTCGAAAAGCGAACTCGAGCGCCTCACCCGTCGCTTCACCGCCGCTATCTCACCGGTCATTGGTCCGAACGAAGACATCCTGGCTCCCGACATGGGAACCAACAGCCAAACGATGGCTTGGATCATGGATGAGTACTCGCGCCGGGCGGGCTACACACCGGCTATCGTCACTGGCAAACCCGTGGCGCTCGGCGGCTCGGTCGTTCGCGAGGAAGCAACGGGCTTAGGCGTGGCTCAGATCGTCTGCGCCGCTCTCCAAGCGGAGAAGCGCGACGTCAAGGGGGCCCGGATCGCGATCCAAGGCTTCGGCAACGTCGGCTCGCACGCGGCGCGCTGGCTTTCGTCCTTCGGCGCCAAAATCGTGGCGTTGAGCGACGTCAAGGGCGGCCGTCAAAACCCGAGTGGCCTCGACGTGGCGCAAGCTTTGGACCTCGTCGCCAGCGGCAAATCCCTGGAGAATTTATCGAAGTCTCAGCCAATCGACAATGCCGCGCTCCTCGAACTCGACTGCGACGTGCTGATTCCGGCCGCGATTGAATCGGTAATCGTGGAAAACAATGCCGCGCGCATCAAAGCCAAGCTCGTCGTCGAGGCCGCCAACGGCCCGACGTCGCTAACGGCCGACCGAATATTGAACGAACGGGGCATCGTGGTCGTCCCCGACATCCTGGCCAATGCCGGCGGGGTTACCGTCAGCTATTTTGAATGGGCGCAAAATCTTCAGCAGATGGTCTGGGAGCGCGAGCAAGTGACGACCCGGCTCGGCGACATCATGAGCCGCTCCTACCAAGAAGTGGCGCGCACGGCGGCGGAGCACCGCGTGACCCTGCGCGAAGGCGCGTTCGTGCTCGCCATCGGCCGAGTCGCGGAAGCAATGCGGCTTCGGGGCTACTAAGAAACACGAAAAAAGGCGGGAGGGTGCCGGCGCTAGGCCGGCGCTTGGACTTTTTTGCGGATGCTGAAGAGGGTTGTGGGTGCTGGCGGCTGTCGTTGGGTCGCGGGCCGGCGGTGAAGCCGGCCGCATTTTTCTTACAAAAGACTTATCGACAAAATTCATAATCAACTTAGTTTATCTTAATATATAATTAATATCAAGATGTTACTGTCTAAATTTATTCAGCCATAATTTTTTTGGCCGTTTGTCGGCCTATCAAAGCTCATCGTCAGGGACCAACACATGTCGATGCTCGGCCAGCGGCAACCGGCCACGCATCAAGGCGATCCTGAGCGCCGCCGCGTCATAAACTTTGAAAAGCGCCGCCTCGCAGGCCGGTTCGCCGAGCGCCCCGAATGCCGCCGCGATCGCTTCGCAAGTCGACACGCGTTCCGGCTCCAAATTCCCCCGCGGCCGCATGGCCACGCGGCTCGCCATGGCTTCGGTCGCGGGGAGAATGAAGCGAGGCAACGCCATGAGCTCGGGAATCCGCTTCACCATGCGCCGCGCCTGACTCCAAGTGCCGTCCGGGATGATGATCCTGAGCTTCGAGGGCACGGCTTCGCCGATGCGCAGCGACTTCGCAACTGCTGGCGTCAGCGGCTCGGCGGCGAGACCCGGAAAAAACAAGATCGTCCGCCAAGGCCGGCCATCTGGCGCGTGCGTTTCCTGCAACTCGGAAAGATCCACTGGCTCCTTGCCATTCGAGCCGTGGATCAAGACCTTGCAGTCTGGGATGACCAGTTGCGCGAGGTGCCCGGTGTTGCTCATCTTCAGGGCTTCAACCGCATGCAGCACGACGACCAAGCGGACGTCGACCGGCAGGAGCTCCGCCTCGCGGCAAAGGCAGACTTCCCGCCGAAACCGGCAGCGGACGCAAAAGGCCGAGGGCTTGGGGAAATGCATTTAGAGCATCCCCGCGGCGAGGCTCAGGAAGATCGCCAGCTCGCCGGTCGCTTCCAAATAGACATTGCTCCCCGGCGTATAGTAGCCGAGCCCCAGCACGAGCAGGATCAACGTTCCGAACTTGACGCCGATCGCCAACGCCATCTGGCGCGCGGGATAAATCTCCTCGAGGCGCACGCCCTCGAGCACGAGGCTTTTGGCGATGAGCACCGGGAGCGCGTATTTCAAAACGATCAACGGCAAGAAGAGGCCGACGAATTCCTCGACGACCTTGGGAGGGAAGAAGTCGTAGGCGGCATGCCACTCGAGGTGGGTCAGCCCCCAAGAGAGCGAGACCCATCCCGAAACGATCAAGCCGATGACCAGCAAGAAGACGCCGTTGCTCTTCAAGTTGCGGCGAGCGACGGGCACGTGGTCGAGCAACAGGACGCTGAGCCTCAGGGCGGCGAAGAGCATGACGGCGTCGAGCCGCAATTCGGACGACACGCGCACGAAGTAGAAGTAGCAGACAAACAGCGCCGCGAGAAAGAGCGAACGGGCCAGGCCCTTCGCTTCCGCGTGCAAAAACCCCAGCCTGGCGCGCCGATGCACGGCCACCGCCCCGAACAGCAGGCCGGCGCCCACGAAGAACTCGCCGAGCGACCCTTCCGGGACGATGTGAAAGAACACCGCTAGAAAGCCCAAGACGAAGCTCGTGGCGACGAGGCGGTTGGCGAGGCCTTCGGCGCGCCGATAAAAAATGATCCAAGCCCCGAAGGCTCCCGCCAACGCCTGCGCCCAGAGCGCCGTCGGCGCCAGTTCCGGGCTCAAGGCCTTGAAGCGCTCGAACTCAAAATTTACCGCGTCGGTGAAGAAAAACGGCTGGACGAAAAAGACCAGGGCGGCGAATAACAAGGTCGAGCGCCTGACGCGCCAGCGCCCCAAGGCGACGTAGCGCACTTCCGCTAGGCCGTCGCGGAACCCGTAAGACAAGCAGTAAGCGGTCGCTGCCCAACAGAGCCATGCCGGCGCGAACACCGACGGCGCTCCGTAACGATAAGTCGTCGGGTAGAGCAACAGAAACGGTACCCCTAAAACGGTCAACGCCAACCAACCGAGGTCGAACCGTCGCGAGGCGACCAACGTCACGATCAAAACCACGGCCCAAATGCGGCTGATCGTCGGAAAAAACGGTTCATGGACGTAGCTGCGCAGGAGCGCCAAAGCGACTCCGACCGCGAACACCGGCAGCGCGGCGACGGCGGTGAAGACCAGGATGCGAACGATGCGCCGCGGCTTGAACGTCGCCGATCCGGTCGCAATCACGTCGCCGACCAGCCACCAAAGTCCGAACGCCAGCCCGACTAGCAGCGCCATCAGGCAATAGAGACCGATCGTCCCGGCCCCACCCGCGGTCGGCGGCTTCGCGGTGGCGACCGGCGGCTGCGAATAGGCCGACGGCAGCCGCGCTCCAGGCGCGGATACTAGGGCTTCAGGATGCCGTTCCCTTGAATAGTCCGCGGCGAGCGGAAGTTTCAGCGCCCAACTGAACAGGTAACGGTAGGTCGTGATGTGAATTTGGTCGAGGACCAAGCCGCGGCGAAACCCGGGGCCTCTCAGCGAAATGTAAGTCGGCACGTCGAGCCCTAGCGCGTGGCGCCCGGTATCCGTGTGACCATGATCGCCGAAGACGACGAGGGTGTCGGTCGGCGCGATGCGCTTCGCCAATTCGCCGACCAATAGGTCGGCCTCGGCAACTTCCGAGCGATATTCCGGGTGGAAAATTCCCTGTTTGTGGGCCACGTGGTCGACGTAGACCAAGTGAAAGATCACCAAACGCTCCTTGCCCGCCAAGTAGCGGTCGAGAGCGGCATGGGCCTGGACGCTCTGCCGCGCCGACTCCGTCGGCGCGCCGCCTGCCTCCGCCAAGTAGTTGCCCGCGATGTCGTTGCCGAACTGAGCGAACGTGGTGTTGTCCGAGAACACGGCCGTCGGCGCGCCGCCTTCTTTCAGTTGGCTGAAGAGAGAAGGCAAGTTGGTGGCGTGGTGAATGAAGTTTTGCACGAACCCGAGGACTCGAAAGTGTGAGCGGCCGGTGAAGGCGGCACGGACCGCCGGCGCGGTGATCGCATCGTATACTGTCTCGACGGCCGCGCTCGTCGCCTCCAGCCTGAGCGCCGCGAGGTTCGGCATGAGTTCTTGATTCAACGCCGTCTGGTCGCGCAGCGAATCGATGAACAGCGCGAACACCCGGCCGGATCCCGGGTAGTCCGGCGCGGCCACCGCGTCTTGAACGTTCGAGGCGTCGGCGGGCACGCCGGGATCGCTCAGCTCGTCGATCGCCGCGATGACGAAGGTGCCCGCGCCGCCCATGAAAAACAGGGCGTTAAGGAGAAAGAGTAAAGACTTCAGCGACTGACTTCTGCCGCGGGTCACGACGGTGCCTGCGACTCGGCGAGACAAAAGATCTGCGCGCCGATCATCGGCGTCGCCGGACCGAGAAACGACAAGCTGCGGAGCGGCGAGACCAAGCTGAGCGGCTTGAATCCCGTGCGACGCAACAAGAAGTCCAAACTGTAACGCGTGAAGAGGATCCGGTGCTGCGGATCGGTCGCGCCCGACCACTGCTCACCTTTGAGCAGCCGCTCGAGCGAGTGCGTGTTAGGCGTCGTCAACGCCAGTCGTCCTCCGGGCGCGAGGAGTCGGCCGAGCTCCGTCAAAAATTGGACGGGCGAACTCAAATGTTCGAGCACGTCGAAGGCGCACACCAAATCGAACGTCGCTTGGCCTCCGGCCTCCGACGGCACGGCCTTGGACCAATGCGCTCCTTCGAGGTCGAGCTTGGCGAAGTGAAAGCCACCTCGTGCCGGTTCGACGTCGGGCGGCATCAAATCCAACCCGACGACGTGGCGCGCTCCTTGGCGCCGCGCTTCGGCGCAGAGATAGCCCGAGCCGCAACCGACGTCGAGGACGCGCCGTCCCGCCCAGCCCTCCGGGTGATATCGCTGCAACCACCCGAGGTGGTCGAGATCTGGCGGACGCGCACCTTCGGGCAACTTTTCCATTTGTTTTCGATATCATCAACCCACTGTAATGGCTACCTATTTCTAAAAATAGACAAAAAGTCGGGTAGACCCGCGAGGGTTCGGTTTGAAAAGACGTCGTAAGCGCCTTTCTGGGTCCGCGCCTCCCCCTCAACTTAGGAGGGCGCGAGCCGATCCATGGGTTGGACTGCCAACTAAATTGGGACCAGGCGATGACTGACCGGTGGAATAAAAAAAAGGGAGAGGAATGGCGCGAGCTCGTGCCCCTGGCCGTCGGCCATTGCTATCACTGCGAAACCAAGAAAGTTTCTAACGTCTACTGCGATTTGTGGGCGGCCTGGGCCTGCAAGGACTGCTTGGCGCGGCATCATCGCCTCGACCACGAAGACTGCAAGGACGCCGCAAGCAAAGTCGGCGTCGAGCCCGCGGTGGAGCCGCAAAAGATCTATCTGTCGCTGACGCGCTATGACGGCCGGCCGGTTTCCTTCATGTGCCAAAGGGGATTCAAGCTCGACTTGGAAGAGCACTGGCTTGGAACCTACGTGTTCTTTCCCGCCGCCATGGTGCTCGTGCTCGAGGACCGGAAAACCATAAATGATCTGATCCTTAAGGCCCTCCGGGGCGTCGCTTAGCAAGGACCCGAGGCTTCACCCATGAGAGCCATTATATTCTCCCGCGACCACATGAACACCGACGTCTTGAGGCGGTGCCTCATCGCCGCGGACTTCACCCGCGTGGATCTTAGGCAGGACTCCGCGTCGGCGTTGCCGGACGACGACGAGGCCGTAGTGTACATGGATTTCGACCTTCCAGAGTTCGTCCAGCTCGCCGGTCGTCTATCCCACGAGCTCGCGGTCGTTCCGTTCGGCCGGCACGAGGCCCGCGCTCATGTACCCGCCGAGATGGCGAACTTTTTCCTCGCCAAACCGTTCACGCGCGAGCAGGTCGTCAAGGTGACGGAAAACGCCATTCTCAACGTGACCGATCTCGCGCCCACCATCGCCCGTCTCGGGCCTAAAGCCCCGGCGGACGATCTCGAAAGTGTGCTTGGGACCGTTATGGATCGAGTGAAGGCCCGCCGCCGAGAGCTTGGTAAAATGCTCAATGCCACGCCCGAGCAGTTACGCGAGATACTCGCGAAGGCGACCATGATCGATCTGGATGGTAACGCCCGGATTCCAGACGACGCCTTGCCCGTTCGCTCGGCGCTGGTCGTCGATCGGGATCAATCTTTCGCCAAACTCGTTGCGCGCTACTTCTCCAACAAATGCGTCCTTCAGGTTACGACCGCGGCCGACGGCGACGCCGCCTGGAAGCTGATGAGCGCCGAAACCTACGACGTCATCGTCATGGAATGGGAAGTTCCTCAAATCAGCGGCCTCGCCCTTTACAACCGCCTCCGCGGCGCCGAACGCACCCGCTACGTTCCGCTGATCGTTACGTCCCCGCATCTCCAAGCAAGTGACTTTCGCCTCCTCGACGAAGACTTCGCGGTGACCCTGTTGGAAAAACCAGTGGCAGAGAAGTCGTTCTCGCTCGTCCTGGAAACAGTGGTCGGCCATTCGCTGGTTGCCCATGCCGAGCAGGCGGAGCTCCTCGCCGTCGCCCGCCGCATCATCGAGGCCAAGGTGCCCGAGGCCAAGTTGGCAAGCTGGCTCGGGAAAACTCCCGACCTCATGTTCTTGAATGCTTTGCGCCTAAACGGCGAGGCCTATCTCGGCGAGAAGCGCTACCGCCTGGCGGAGGCGACTTTTTCCATGGCCTGGGCCCTCGGCGACCGCCGCCTGTCGCTCCTGACAGGCTACGGCAAAGCCTGCCACCTCTCCGGCAGTCACCGGCGTGCGCGCCGGCTTCTCGCGAAAGCCGACGTGCTCGCGCCCAAAAACGTCGAACGGCTGTGCCTCTTGGGTGAGGTGGATCTCAATCTCAAGAACCCCGAGCAGGCGCGGGAGCGATTCCTCTCGGTCTTAGCGATCGACCAGCGCTCCCGCAAGGCAAAGGCCGGGATCGAAGTCGTCGACGCTCTGCTTGAGGGTGGGCGCAAGGACATACCGGCGCCGGTCGGACACTTTGCCGGACACCTGAATCTCGTGGGCATCAAGCTGTCCCAGGAGCGCAAAACCCAAGAGGCGCTGCGCTTCTACAACGCCGCATTGGTCTTCGTCAGGAAGGACGCGGACGTGGTGAAGCTTTGGTTCAACATCGGGCTCTGCTACTTGCGCGGCGAGCAGAAGTCCAAGGCCGAGGAAGCGTTCGACCGCGCCTACAAGCTGTCTGGGCAGACTTTTGAGCGCGCCGCCAAGTACCTAAACAGCAAGGAAGTGGCGACGCCGCGAGTCGAAGACGAGATTGAGTTCGAACGGTTTTGAACCACGGGCGGTCAGAAGGTCGCTGGGTCAAATTCGGCGCCACGGCTTGTCTGTCATCCAGGGGCTTCGGATGCCTCTTATCAGAACTGCAGAAGGAATTGAAAGAGCCTCCGCGAACTCCGCGAACTCCGCAGTTTAAATTCTCGGCGCCTTTGCGGTTATGAAATAGCCTCTAGCAGACGCGTACGATTGACCTTGGCGAGCAAATTTATTAAAATCTAAAAATCTATTAAACAAAGTGCTGCTCTGACGCCCTAGGATCGACCATGCCCAGAAACGGCCGCACGGCGTTTTATATTTTGGCGACAACGTCACTGTTGCTCTTGCTTTTCTTCGGCCTGGCCTGCCCGCCCGAGACCATGACCTGGCTCTTTCTAAACGGCGTTTACGCCTTCTACTGGCTCATCGGCGCGTGCTTAGCCTCTGCCGTGCTCGAGCTGACGCCAGAGTCCGGCCGGTCCCGACCCTCGCGGCGCACGTGCCTCGAAGTCCTGGCCTGCGTGCTCCTCGTAACGGTGATCTTCTGCGGGGTCGGCTGCGAATTCCGGGTTTTGACGGATGAAACGGACCTGATGGGCACGGCCCTGTCCTTCTCGATCGACGGCGTCGGCCGACAGATTCTTGAAAGTCAGTTTTACTCCAACACCTTTAACGTCGTGGCCTCAAACGTTCCCCTGCGCCCCTGCCTCTTTCCGTTTTTGGTTTCACTGCTGCATACCTTGCTCGGCTTTCACCCGAACCATGGATTTGTCGTCAATTTTTTCGCCAGCGTCGGCACTTTGTTCGTCTTGATGCGGCTTGGACGACGCTCTCTCAATGGCAACGCCGGCTACTTCGCCGCAGCCCTGCTCGCCGGCTATCCCCTATTTGCGCTGGTCGCCACGTCGAGCGGGTTCGAGGCCTTGAATCTGTTCTTCATCATGCTGGTGTTCCTGCAATTACGCGCGTTTCTCGAGGAGTCGACTCCGCTGCGCTTTGAGATCCTGACTTGGGTCGGCGTCCTCGCCGCGGGTTGCCGCTACGAGACGTGTTCGCTGTTGGTTCCCATTGCCCTCGCCGGCTGGCTGCGCCGGAGGCGCCCAGAGGCGGAGCGCTGGCCGCTGCGCCTCGCATTAGCGCCGCTCGCCTTACTCCCCACCGTCTGGCAACGCCAGCTCACCGCAGCCATCAACGCCGGCGACGTCACGACGGAAAACTTTGGATTCCAATACCTCGGCACGAATTTCAAGAGCCTTTGGCTGCTTTTGACCGGACAAAGCGCCGGCGATCCCTTTCCCGTCTCCCGCCTATTCCTGGCGGCGGCCGCGATCGGTCTTGGCCTCTTTTTCCATCGGTCATGGCAAAACCGCCGCTCGCCAAATACAAATCTCCAATTCCCGGGACTCGTCGCCGCCGGCCTCCTTTTGCTCGCTTTGGCGCAAAATGCCTTCTATCTGGGGAAGGTCGACTCGCCTTTCAACATGCGCCTAGCCAGTATTTACTTGGGCGCCTTAGCGCTGCTTGCGGCCGAGCCTTTACTCAAATCATGGAAGTGGCCGCGCTTCCGGCCGGCCATCGTCGGCCTGACGGCATTTATGCTGGTTTCCGGCGTAGCGCTGGCTCGGCGAAATGAATTCGGCAAGATTTTATCGCTTTACAATCAAACCACGCGGCTAGCTCCGCTCGTCGCCGCGTTGCCACGCGAGGGCTCGCTGATCATCGCCGCCATGCCGAGCATTTGGGCGGCTGAGATGTACGGGGCCATCAGCATCGACCGGGCCAATCAGGAGGTCGAACGGCTCCTTGGCGAATTGAAACTCCATCGGTATCAGCAAGTCATCGTCATCCAACGGTTTCGCTATAGCGATCTCGTTACCGATACGCCGCTTGACGCGAAGTATCCGCTCGAGGTCCTGCACGAGTATGAGCTGACTCCCGCGCTCTTCATCCGCATCTCTCGAGTTGCCCAGACAACCATGTAGCGCCCGCCGGGAGGTCCCTTCGTGCCAAAATTTCGGCCTCACGACGAGAGCTCAGAGAGCCGATCCTGGCAACCTTACCGAGGCGTGCTCGCAGCAACGCTGGCCATTCTGGCGATCTTCCCTTGGATTGGCGCCGATATCTGGTATCACTTGACCCTCGGCAGAAGCGTCGTCGCTTCCGGAATGGCGCAGCCGCCCGAATTCGTCGCCCTCGTGCAACCTCACTTCGTCAACGTTTACTGGTTGTTCCAAACCATCTCCTACGCTTTCTTTCGCGTGTCCGGACCGGTCGGACTGAACCTCGTCTTCGGCAGCCTCGTTTTCGCCGTAGGCACGGTTTGGGCGCGGACCACTCGGGTTTTACGGCTGGGAGCCCTAGGCGCCTTTGTCTTGCTCTGGGTGCTCTTTATCGCGCAACTGCGCTTCGAACTTCGCCCGGAATGGTGTTCCTTCCTGTTTCTCGCGATCTTTCTCCATTTTTTAGAAACCTGGAATTTCGAAGACGGCCCATCGTGGCGTCAAGCCTTGGTCCTGGTTCTCGTCCAGGTGCTATGGACCAATATGCACGTCTACTTTTTCCTTGGCCCCGCGGTCGTCGCGACTAAGGCGATTGCCGCGGCTATAGGCGGAAGGCAACGAGAGGCCCGTCATGCGGCGCTGCTTTTCGTACTCACCTTGATCTCCACTGTCATTTCTCCCCATGGTCCAAAGGGCTGGATCATGGTGATGGCTCTCGGCCAATTCCTGCGCGAGATGCATGGCCGCGTGGTCGAATTCCAGCCGCCGGTCGGCATCTATCTTCGTGTATGGAACATCGAACTCTTCTGGCTGGCGTGGTTGGCGGTCTTCGGGCTCACGATCCTAGTCGGCAAGCGCCGCGCGAAGGACAAGCTGTTCGCCATCGTCCTTGCCCTTCTGGGCCTGGCCGCGAGCGCGACCGGCATCCGAAATCTCTGCTTGCTCCCCCTCCTAGCTGCGCCACTCCTTCGCGACGGGTTCAGCGGAGTAACCAAGAACGCACCCCAGGACGGCGGCCAATTCCGGTTCCTGTGGCTGGCCCTGTTGGCGCTCGCCGGCGGCGCCGGGATCGGCTTGGCCCTGGCACGACAACACCCGCCCCTTCCCGGCGAGGCGCCGCTGGCCGTCCGCTACTCTGATATCGCCTTTCCTCTCCAATTCAGTGCCTTCCTGCGCGAACAGCCAGTTTCCGGCTTGATGTTCAATGTCGCCGAGGACGGGGGTTATCTTGCCTATTGGTTCCCCAAATTAAGAATCTTCGGCGATTCCCGATTCGTCGACAGCGAGCCGGTGCAGGAGTACTTCGACGCTGCTTCTGACCCGCGCCACTTCGCGGCCTTAGACGAGCGGTGGCATTTTTCAAGCGCACTCCTTCCCGTCAACCTGATGTTCGTCAGATTTCCGGACGGTGCGAACCTTTACTCCTTCATTGCGTTTGACGCCAGCGCGAACTGCTCCGTGAACTCGGTCGGCGTCGTATAGG
>JAYWBY010000185.1:0-15698 GCA_043781115.1 Pseudomonadota bacterium | reverse complement strand
TCGAGGCCGCCGACGGCGAACAAGCGCTCGAAGTCGTCCGCGCCCGTTCCGTGGACGTCATCATCTCTGATCTGATGATGCCGCGCGTCACGGGCATCGCTCTTTTGAGCAAACTTCGGGAAGAAGGCCACGCCCAGCCTTTCATCTTCTTGACCGCCTACCCGAGCCAAGACTCGACGCTCCATGCCCTGCGCTTAGGCGCCTTTGACTATATCGAAAAACCGTTCGACGGCGACGAGCTGAAGGTGCTCACCGGCGAAGCCATGCGCGTGGCGCTCGAAATGAAACGCCTCGACGTGAAGGGGAACTTGTCGCCGAAGCAGGCGGTCAGCCAGGCGACCCGCGAAATTCAGAAGCTCAAAGTGCTGCGTTATTCCGACGACGACAAGGCGGGCCGCCCCGTCGGCGCCGACCGCAAGCTTCACGACATGTTCATCGCCGAAGCCACCCCGCAGCTGCTGTTCTGCGAGGCTTCGATCAAGGGGCTGATGAATCCGGACGACCGCGCCTTCGAGCTCGGTTACCTTTTCCGCGTGATGCAAGCGATCGGCAACGCCGCCGATGCGATCGGCGCCCAGGCGATTGCCGAGCTGGCGCGCGCCGCTGAGCGGTTCTACACATCCCTGCGCGTGCGGCCCCGTTCCGTGACCGTCGAAGTCATCGACTTGGCGCGCGCGACCAACGCCGCGCTTCAAGAAGCCGTCGGCGGCTTCGGGCCGATGATGCGAGCAGCGGAAGCCCGCAGCAGCGAGATGGTGAAAGTCCTCAGCCGCGCCACGGCCGACTTGGAGGCCGGCCGCGTTCTGAAAGCCAGCTAGTTTCTGGCGCACAGCGCCAGAAACTATCCTGAGCGAAGCGAAGGATCTCGACGCTCAAAGCGCGCCGCCCTCAGCCTTTCTTACCCGACAAAAGATCCAGGGTGCGGCGCGCGCGGTCGTTGAGCAGCGACGCGCTGGACGGCGTTTGCGTCCGGGACTCGGGGCGAGCCCCGAGCGTCGGCCGCGCGATGACGGGCGACGGCGTGGGGCCTTTGACGGGCAAGGCGTCCCCGAGGCGGGCAGCTGGAGTCGCGGCTTTGACGAGGCGGGTCGCCTGGCCGATGCCTAGCGATCCGAGCATGCTGGCCAAACCGTCGTCGGCGATGAACAGCAAGCGGAGTTCGGCACCTTCGGCGCTTTCGAGAGCGGAAAGGAAGGCCAGGCGCAGTTTATTGTCCGTGTTCGGATCGTCCCAAAGGTAAAGGGCCGTGCCCGAAGCCGACGAATCGGCGTCGAAGAGGCGTTCCTTGCCGGCTTTGCCGGCCGAGCCGTGCACCAGCGCCAAAGCGCGCACGACGTTCGCCCTTTGGTAGAGCTCGTCCAAGCCTTCGTGGTGAATCTCCAAGACCTTCAAGTTCAGTTCCTCGAAAGCGCCGCGCCAGGCTTGAATCAAAACCTTGCGGCGAGCTTTAAGCATCGTGCGGAGGGCGTCGGCGGCTTTGGCCTCGTTGCTGCCGCGCGTCAGCTGCTCGAACTTCTTCTTTTTCACGTCGCGGTAACGCAAGACGTCGCGGGCTTCGGTGAGCAGCAAGACCGGGTTGCTGAGGTCGCTCGACTTTTGGCTACCAGTGAGCTTCCGCCATTCCGTGACGAGGCGCTCGACCTTGCTGGCGAGCGAGGTGTATTTGCGCAGGCGTTGGGCGAGTTCTTGGCGCTGGTCGATGACGTTCGCCAACCGGCCGAAGTGAGCGATGATGCGAAGGAGCTGCGTGACGTCCAGGTCTTCCGGTAGCTGGTGCTCTTTGGCGACGACCAGCCAGTGTTCCCGCAAGCGGCCGTAGCTCTTCACCAGCTCTTCGTGGGCGGAGTCGATCGCCTGGAGCGCACCGTCGTGCTTCTGGCGAGCCTGCTCGAGGTTGCCGCCAATCTCGCCCAGGCGGTTAAGCGCGTACTCGATGGCCATCCGGGCGGTTTCGATGTCGCTCTGGGCGGCTTCGGCGGCGGCGCTAGCCAAGTCGCGGGTATCATCTTTTTCCCGCGACTTGAAGCGGTCGAACCAAGTCTTCAGGCCTGAGTCCGCGTTGGCGGCGTTGGCAGTCCCTTCGAACGCGCCCGGGCGCATCTTCAAACTCAAGGTCGCGAGGCAACTTTCGAGCTCGCCGGCGATCTGACGGTCTTTTACCAGCCCGCCTTCGGCCAGATCGAGATATTTTTTGTATAGCGGCTCGATGTTCTGTTCGCAGTATTTGCGGGCGCCTTGTGAGGCGCGGATCAATTTGGCGTGGGCTTCGAGGCGGCAGAGCGCCTCGATCGGCTTCCTGAAGTCGCGCGCCAGACGGCTCGGTTCCGGCGTCTCGATGCCCAGCGCATTGCAAATTTCGGCGATTTGGGCTTCGAGCTTGGCCAGGTCTTCCTTGTAGGCCTTTGGCGAAACGCCGGGTGCTAGCATCGGTTCGGCGGCTTCCGCCAGCTGGTTGAGCAGCTCGATTTCGGCGGCCAAAGTTTCGGCTGATTCGTGTTCGCTTTCCGTGACGGTTTCGCCTTCTTGCTTCAGCTCTTTGTATTGCCGGCAGAGTTCTCGGTATTGGCCGTGCAGCGGTTCAAGGCGACGGGCCAGTTTGGCCAAGACCTTGGGTTCGGCAAGTTCGGTGATGCCGACGGCGCGCGCGGCGTCCGCGGCGACGTCGGTGATTTGGCGGGTGACGATTTCTTTGAAGCTCTGGCTTTGGTCGCCAGGGGCGTCGCGTGCGCAAAGGCGGAGTTCGCCGTCGACATTGCGGATCGCGTGGTGCTTCAACGAAATAGGTTCTACGCCTCCGCCGTCGCCGCCGAGCAAGTCCAAATCCATCAGCGCCAGCGCCAGGCCGCGTTCGCCTTCGACGGGCGTCAGCGCGGCTCCGTCTTTCAGAAAGCGGGTTTGGCCGGGCTTCCGCGCCACGACCCAAGTGTGGCCTCCGTCGTCGCTGAGTTGCACCGAGGCCTCACTCATTCCGGCGCCGGTGCCGGTCAGAGCATACTCCAGAGCCGCCATGATTTGACGCAAGACGTGAGGTTCGGCGCTGACGCATTGGTAGTTGCGGAATTTGCCCGTGCCGGGATTGAGCTTGAAGGCCTGGGCCTCCGCGTTGGCTTGGGCGCGCCAGCGAATTGCGGTGATGATCAAAGCCTATCTCCCCGTGACGATGGATTAAACTCTCGCGAAGTCGCGCCGATAAGGATGGTGGTGCCTCGGGCACCCGCTTGGCAATTGGCCTACTTTTCCGGACTCAGCCTTTGAAGCACAGCTACTTACAGAACTTTCGCAGCCTGGATACCGAGGCGTTTCAAACGCTGATGAAGCATCTCGGCTTTGCCTCGGCGGTTTGCTACCGCTTGAATGGCGAGGCTTTGGTGCAGGTAATCAGCACGGAATCATCTGCGGGGTCGGACTGGCCAGTGGCGGTGAACTTCAACTCCAATTATACCTCGGCGGCGGCCGGAATGGTGCCGCGCGGCTGGGTCCGTACCCCAGATTTGCCAATCAATCGGAAAGCTTGGCCAAAAGCCGCGAATTTGTATTTTCCCGAGCAAGAATTTCTCGACACCAAACTGGTATTCGCCGTCAACAACGCCGCGGGCAAGCGCTCGCGCATCGGTGAATTCCACGGCGGTCTCGAGGCCATCGCGACGAGAATGCGCGGTTGGCTCGACGACCAGAACGCGCGCCAAAGTTTGAGCGAGGCGGGCGTCAAGGAGCACATCAAGACGCTGGGCGTCGACCTGACGATGCTGATCGACCACGAACTGCGCACGCCCTTGGCGTCGGTGCTCGGTTACGCCTCACTCTTGCGCGACACCGATCGCAGCGGACATCCGGAAGCGTGGCAAGAATACTGGGAAGTGCTCGAGGGCGAGACCGTCAACGCTTTGGATGCCGTGGAAAAACTGTCGCTGGCGCTCCACTCCGACAATTCCGTGGACGCGGACAAAGGCATGGAATCGTTCGACGCCGCCGAGGAGGTTCGCGAAGTCTGCCTGAACATGCAAAACAACGTCGTCGACATCGTCGGCGTCGAGGCCGCCAAAAAAGTGCGCGTCACCTGTCAAAAAGCCACGGACTTCAGCTGCGTCATCCAGGCCAACCAGCGCAACTTCCAATGGGCGGTGTGGGAAGTGCTGAAAAATGCCGTGATTCACGCCCGCGGAGGCCGCGTCGACGTCGCCATCTACACTTCGGACCGCATGCTCGTCGTCGACATCTCGGATGACGGCCCCGGCGTGTCACCGGGCTCCGAAGAGCTGATCTTCTTGCGCTTCTACCAGGACCCCGGGGTCTACCAACAGAAGCGCGGCAAGCGGGGCATGGGGCTCGGGCTATTCTTGGCTCGCCACATCGCCGAACGTCATTTGGGGCAGCTCACCTTCATTAGACACAAGGGCGGAAGCCTCTTCCGTTTCATCTGGCCGTTCAAAGTCAGCGAGCTCAAGGGCGAACTCAAGGCCGAACTCAAGGGCGCCTCATAGGGCGGGAGGGCAGCATGCCGAAAATTCTCGTGGTCGAAGACGAAGTTCACATCCAGCGCTTGATCAAGCTGGTGCTGGAGAAGAACAACTTTGCCGTCGACGCCGTCGGCACCGGCGAGGACGCACTGAAATATTTGGCGGAGAACCCGGCGCCCGATCTGATCCTGCTCGACATCTTGATGCCGGGAATCGACGGTTTGTCGGTCCTGCGCTCGATCAAAGGCAACGCCGCGCAGAAGGACATCCCGGTCGTCATGCTGACGGCGCTGGCGCAAGAGAGCGTCGTGCTCCAAGGAATCAAGCTGGGCGCCAAGGACTATATTCGGAAGCCTTTTCACCCGACCGAATTGGTCAAGCGCCTGGGCAAGCACCTCGCCGGTTAGTCTAGAGACGTGCACCAGCCGACGTAGCCGTCGGGACGGAGCAGAACCAAACACGGACGGGTGATGCCGAGGCGCGCCGCCAGGCGCCCGTCGACGTCCTCGCACGCCGCTGCGTCTGGCGCCACCGACCGTATGATGCGAAAGGCGGGCTCGCCGCTGATCTCCGCGACGATTTGTCTTCGAATGGCTTCGGCTCTGGCCAGGACTTCCGCCGCTGGAACCGCCAAGCAAAAGACTAAGACGACGTAGTCTTCCTTTGCCAGCAGAGCGTGAAGGCGTTGAACACCGCCTTTCGTTCGCAGTTCGCCGTCGGGCAAGCGCGCGCCGGGATGAAGCCTGGCGCTGATCGGACGAGAGGCCCCGAGCGTCGCATGGAGCGTCGTTCCTTTGTAGTCGATACCGAGTTGCGTCAGGAAGCGCGTGCCGCGTTTCTGCACGCGGGTGTCGGACAAGAGCGTATTTGCGAAAAGGGGCGCCACGTAACGCAGGCCTAGGCGGACCAGGGTGCTGCGGTTTGCCATCATCCGAAAGAGGCGGTCGGTCGACAGCAGCAACTTGGTCGCGACGGGGCGCCTCTCTTGGTCGTAGGTCTCCAGAACCGTCGCAGGCAGTCGTCCCTTGAGGACCAACGCCATCTTCCAGCCGAGATTGAACGCATCCTGGATGCCGGTGTTCATGCCTTGCCCGCCGGCCGGGCTGTGGATGTGCGCGGCGTCGCCCGCCAAGAAAACGCGACCTTTGCTGAACCGCGGCGCGGCCCTATGATGCAGGCGGAAGCGGGTCAACCACTCGGCAGCCGTCGGCCTCAGCACGCCGTCCGTGACGTCGGCGACGAACGTTTGAATTTCCTGCAGCGTCGGACTTTCGCCGGCGGGGCGGAAATGTTCTTCGTTGACGATGACCAAACGATGGACCGTTCCTTTGCGGAGCGGAAACACCGCGAACGTGCCCCGACGCGACGTGCAGAAAACCAACGTTTCGGGAGGCAAGGGTCCGGAAAGCGTCACGTCGGCTAGATAGAACGACTGCGGATATGCCTCACCCTCGAAGCCAATGCCGAGTTGGCGGCGCACGGCGCTGTGAGCCCCGTCGCAGCCGACGACGTAGGCATAGGTCCCGGACTCCGCTGGTCCAACGGCGTTTTGTAGGACGACTTCGACTGCGGCGTCCCGTTCCGCCAACGACTTGAGTTCGACGCCGCGCTCGATGCCGCCGCCCAACGCCTTGAGACGCTCGGTCAAGAGCGCTTCCGTGGCGCTTTGCTCGAGGCCGAGCACGAAGGGGTAGGCCGTTTCGTCGCTGAGCGAGTTGAGCGGGACGCGCGCTCGAATTCTGCCGTCGCCGAAGAGGGCCATTCCTCGCATCGGGGCGCCGGCTTCGAGGAAGCCGGCGACTTCACCCATGCGCTCGAAAGTCTCTAGACTCCGCGGATGGATGACCAGGGCACGGGAGTTCGGTGCCGGCTCTTGCAGTTTGTCGATCAAGCGAACGGCGATGCCGCGCCGTTTGAGTTCAATGCCCATCGTCAAACCGGTGGGACCGGCGCCGACGATTAGAACGGCAGCGCACATGCGGCCCTCAGGAGAGTGCCCGAGGGGGCACTCCGTAACGTGCGAAGGTGTCGCGATTCAAATCGAGAAATGCTTGGCCGAAATGATAGTGCGCCAAAAGCGACTCGTCCCAGTGGCCGAGCAGCGCGGCGGCGATGAAGAGCGCCTCGATCGTCGCCAGCCCCGCGGTCGGGTCGAGATTCTTTTTGTTGCGCCGGGGGTAAGCGGTCACGAAGCCCTCGGGGATGCCGGCGAGCTCGGGCAGCGGCTTTTCGATGCGGTTGACGATGGGCCTGAGCCGTTTCCACGTGCAATCGATCGCGACGATGCGCCGCGACTCCCGCCGGGAGAGCTCCTGGAGCGGGCGCCCCTCGGGATGCAGCAGCAAATCGCCGGTCAAACTCGCCATGAGCTGACCCTTGTCGAAGCGCACGATCTCGAAGTCTTCCCGGTAAGACAAAGGCAGGATCGTGCACTTGTTGACGGTCTCGCTCCGGTCCACCAAAACCTGGAAGATCATGGGCGCGTCATGTCAGTAATCGTCGTCGTCGTCGGAATCGTCATCCGCTTCTTCTTCGTCTTCATCTTCTTCCGCGTCGACCTTCTTGTCGTCGTCCTCGTCGTCGTCGTCGTCGTCGTCGTCCGCGACGGCTCCAACCAGCGGTTCGTCGGGGTAGGAGATCTCGCGGATGTCCTCGACTTCCTCGGCCTCCGGTTCGACGACTTCTTCGTCCTCGTCGACGGTCTCGAGATATTCTTCTACTTCCTCGTCGTCCATTTCGTCGATGTCGTGCTCGTCGTCGGGGAGGTCCTTCCGGCGCTCGAGCCAATCCTTGGCTTGGTCATCCGACTCGAAGCCTGCTTTGACGATTCGACCTGACTGGATGTGATAAACCTTCCACACGGCAGGACCACCTTCTGAAATGGAGCATTGAACGCGGAGCCCTTAAATTTTCCGCTCTCGCTCGCGGCTGTGTCAAGGTCTCGGCTGCCACTCCTTCTTGCCTGAGCTTCACTTGGATTAGCTAGTACTTTTCGCCAGTTGGCGAGGGGGTTCCGGGTCAATATTAACTTGACTATATTAACGTCTATTATTATTGTATGATGCGTTCGCATAACTGTTTTTAAGACTATTCTATAGTCACGCTGGATCCTGATTGGGGGAAGCGAGAGCATGAAGTCGCTGCTAAAAGTCGCACTTGTGGGATCCTTGGGTCTGATTTCGTCAGGCGGAGGCGCATTTGGCGTCACATCCGAGTACCAGCTGGGCTTTGGTCCTTTCGCCGGCAGCGGTGACATCTCGACCGGCGCCAAGGTCCGCAACACCAGCGGCTATGCTCTGACCCTCGAGCGCAACTGGCCGATCACTGGCGGGCTGTCGCTCGGACCGCGTTTCGAATTCGCTAACGCCTTCGTCACGGCGCGCGATTCAGACGGCGGCGACAAGACCGTTTCGACCTACGACAACCGCATCGTCGCTGCCGGTTTGACCCTCAGCCAAAACGTCGGCAACGACCACACCTTCGCTCAAGGTGTTTATGTCAGCGCCGTCGCCGGCAAGGGCTACTCCAAGCTCTCCATCGACCAGAGCAGCGACAAGACCTACAAACAAAGCCTCCGCGGCAACATCTCCGGCACCTACTTTGGCGGCGAGATCGGCTCTTGGATTCCCCTCAAGGGCAGCTTCGGTCTAAACATCGCCATGCTCACCAGCCTCTACGAAGCCGACCAATCCAAATCGCCCGGCACCTTCGAAGGCGACCAGATCGGCCCCGAAGGCAATCTCGAGCTCACCAAGGGCAAATACGACGAAAACGACGGCACCCTCGAGAAGAAGGTGAACATGCGGACCTTCGCGGCGAAGGTTGGGCTGTCGTTGGGGTTTTGATATTCGTTCGATTGACGTCGATGCAATCAGTGTTCGCGCGAACAGTTTGCGCCCACCGTCGAGTCATTGAACACCCGGTCCGCTCGTGGACACCGGAGCGCCGACAGCTATCGGCTTCGGGCAAATCTGGCTCAGTCAAAGGTCGGGACGTGCAGACATTCGTTATGGATGGCGCGCATCACTGCGCCGACATGATGCCGTCCGAGCCCAGCGAGTTGGATAGTGTCAAGGCTGGCAAGGCGAAGTTAGAGACGCCATCAAAGGGTGGCTGAAGGCGTACTAAAGCAACCGGCGGTTGCGCTGTATTACCGCAGCAATTTGGTTCCGTCCAAACGTGTGTTCCGCCGCCAATCGATTGTGAGCAGGGCACAAAAGCCTTCCTTCGTCGGGATCCAGCGATGAGCCGCCTAATGCAAACGGACGCACATGGTCATACTGGAGTCCAGTGCGCGCAAGGCACCGATGTCCATCTACAGCCACGAAGGTGCACTGATATCGATCTCTCAATGCGACCGCATCCCGGACAGCCTGGGGAGGGCGACGGGGATTAACGGAAGGGATGGCGCCGGCGACTTTCGGAGGTCTCTTTGTGGCCGCGCGGCGCTTTGGATCGTGGCGATTTAGATAGATCTCAAGCATTTCCGTGAACAGGTCGGCCGCAGTTCCTGAATACCCCTTAGCACGGTGAATCCGTTTTGCCTCATCCAACTTCTCGCTAAACTCCTCAGTTGCGGAGAATCGAACCTCGACCAATTCTGGCGAGAGATAGCGAACCTTGTCTGGTTTGGCGTTTGCGGGCGTTTTTCCCGATTCTGGAGCGCCAGATTCGAGAAACATTGGTTTAAGTTGAACTTGGCAATTCGGAATGGCGACAGACCTCTTTTGAGAAAGCTCCGCAGCGATTTTCTCAATTTCTCGCGTGGTCTTGCCCGCGATCCTCGCAAACAGACTCGCCTCGGTGGCCTCGTCCACACACGGTCCAATAATCCTCATCGCCGTCAGGCAAAGGGCGCCATTTCGAACAAGATCGAGGACTACCGGAAACCTCCGCGCGAACCTCGCCGCCCGAATGCGGTTAAATGCCTCGCCCTCCTTAAGCGCTAGCACCTTTACGCAATACTCAAACAAGCTTGGGTACCCTTCGTCCGCATACAGCCGTCGATGATCAACTTCTCCGAGATAGTGCAGAAAATCGGCCAGGCAATTGTTCTCAGTGCCCAAGACCTTCTTCAGGTTCGATATCAGCGTCCGGTCGTCGATTTCGAGCAATTCATGCATGGTATTTCTCCATCGCGATCATTCGCAAGACCTGTGTACCACGGTGTTTTTTGCCTCGCAGGAGACGAGCCTGACACTACTTGACGCAACTTTGCGAAGGAAAAAGGCTTGAGCACATCACATCGTCTTTCCGTCGAAGTTTGCGACGAAGGAGAGATATTTTTCGACCTTCGACGGCTGCCGCAAATGATCGTCGCCAAAAGCTGTCCAGTAAATTTGGCAATCGTCCCCAACATGTCCGGCCCGGACATGGCACAACGCTGTGACGACTGTTCGCGCGAACAGTCAAGATGCTCTAGGCAAGCTGAACGTCCCCTCTACGCCCTGCAGAAGCGATGCCTCGCCCACCTCACGGCTCTCTGGGTGCCCGTACGCGCTACTTCTTCCTCGCCTTAACGATGCACGTCCGATTCCCAAACGTGAACCGCGGTCCCAGAACTTGGACGTCCAAGAGTTCAGCGCGGCCGAGAAAGTAGCGTTTGTACTCGCCGAACTTTTCGATGTCCATGATGGCCACCAAGCCGCCCGGTTTGAGCACGCGGACGATTTCCGCGAGCGCGGCTTCGCGGCCACCTAATTCCCGAATGTTGTGGAGAGCCCAACTCGAGACGATGAGGTCGAACGAGGCGTCTTTGAAGGGTAACGCCCGGGCGTCGCCGGTTTGGACCTCGACTTGTTCGAGAACGCCTTCTGACTGGCAATTGGCCTTCGTCGCCTCGGGGTGATTCCCGGTTTGATCGGCGGCGCGCCAAAGGTCGATGCCGACGACCCGCGCGGTTTTCGTCTGCAACCGTTTCGCGCAACCGACGAGCAAGAGACCGCGACCGCAGCCGACGTCCAATACCCGTTCGATGCCGCTCCATTCGATGCCGTCGAGGAGCCAGTCGCGAGCCCGCTTCTTTAAGACGAGGCTGCCGAAAGGAATCGTCACGAGCGGCAGGAGCATGCCGATGCCCGAGAAGAGGCCGGTGTAAAAGACGGCCGTGGCGACGCCAGGGTAGGGGGCCAGCAGCGTCGTTTTTACGACGAAAACTACGGCGATGATGGCGATCCCGATCAGGCTGAAGACGCGCATTTCGTGCGGAGCGTCGAGGCCGTAGCGAGGCGTCATAGGTCCTCCGGATGGCCGAGCTTGGTGATGATCTTCCACTCTGCGGCGGTTACCGGCTGAACGGACAAGCGCGAGCCGCGTTGCAAGAGCACCATCTCGCCTAAGCTCTTGTTGGTTCTCAACTCGGCAAGAGTGACGGGCCGCTTGAAGCGCGACGACGCCCGGACGGCGACCATGGCCCAGCGCGAGACGCCGTCCTTCGCCGACTTTTCGTCGAAGTATTCGCTCTCGGGATTCAGGGCCGTCAAGTCGGGGTGCGCTTCGCGCACGACGGTGCCGATGCCGATCACCGCGGGTTCAGCACAGCTAGAGTGATAGACGAAGACCTGGTCGCCTAACTTGAATTCGTCGCGCATCAAGTTGCGGGCTTGGTAGTTCCGGACGCCTTCCCAAGAGGTCGTGCGTTTCGGAGCTTTGACCAGGTCGTCGAAAGAGAAAGTATCCGGCTCGGTCTTCATCAACCAATGACGAACGGGCCGGTCTTTTTCAGGTGCGCTGCGAGATCGGGACATAGTCGCGCAGCGTCTCACCGGTGTAAATCTGGCGCGGGCGGTCGATGCGGCCTTCGCCCGTTTTGTGCATTTCGGACCACTGGGCCATCCAGCCGGGGAGGCGCCCCAAGGCGAACATCACCGTGAACATCGGCGTCGGGATGCCCATGGCGCGGTAGATGACGCCCGAGTAGAAGTCGACGTTCGGGTAGAGCTTGCGTTCGACGAAGTAAGGGTCGGAGAGCGCCGCTTCTTCCAGGCGCTTGGCGATCTCGAGCAGCGGGTCGGCCTTGCCGAGCTTCGCCAAGATCGTGTCGCAGGCCTTCTTCAGGAACTTGGCGCGCGGGTCGTAGTTCTTGTAGACCCGGTGGCCGAAGCCCATCAAGCGGAAGCCGGAGTTCTTGTCCTTGGCCATCGCGATGGCCTTCTTCACGTCACCGTCGTTCTTGCGGATGACTTCCAGCATCTCGACGACTTCTTGGTTGGCGCCGCCGTGCTTCGGACCCCACAGCGCGCAAATACCTGCGGCGACGGAAGCGAAGAGGTTGGCGTCGGACGAGCCGACCATGCGCACGGTCGAAGTCGAGCAATTCTGCTCGTGATCGGCATGGAGAATTAGCAGCATGTTCAAGATTTTCACGGTGTCTTCGTCGACCTCGTAAGGCTCCGACGGCACGGCGAACATCATGTAGAGGAAGTTGGCGCAGTAATCGAGCGAGTTCTTGGGATAAATCACCGGCTGGCCGATCGACTTCTTATACGAGTAGGCGGCGATGGTGCGAATCTTCGACAAGACCCGCGGAATCAGTTGATCCAGGTGCTCTTGGTCATGCGGGTCGAGCCATTCCGGGTAGTAGCTGGAGAGCGAGCAGACCATCGACGACAAAATCGCCATTGGGTGCGCGGTCGAGGGGTAGCCATCCCAGAAGTGCAGCATGTCCTCATGAATCAAGGAGTGGCGCGTCAGCATCTCGCGGAAGTCGCTGAGCTCCTTTTGGGTCGGAAGTTTACCGTAGATCAGGAGGTACGAGGTTTCAACAAAGGTAGATTTTTCCGCAAGTTGTTCGATCGGAATGCCGCGGTAACGGAGGATCCCCTTCTCGCCGTCGATGAAGGTGATGGCGCTGGTGCCGATGCCGGTGTTGCCGTAACCCGAGTCGAGCGTGATGTAGTTGGTTTCTTGGCGAAGCTTTCGGATGTCGATCGCTTTTTCATTCTCGGTACCGACGACGATGGGGAGCTTGTAGGTTTTGCCTTCCAGCTTCAGTTCGGCGAATTCAGTCATGGCAGATCCTCTCAGAACGTTGGGTGCTCCTATCTTAGGGAAAAGAGCCGCTTAGTACAACAAAGGGTGAGTTGGCCGGAGGGAATAGGCCGATGGCCCATTTCGTGACGGTCGAGGGCTGGGCAAGCGCTGGAACTAACCGAGACTTCAACGAAAATTGTGGAAGGATCAACTCAAGAAGTAACCAATTCCGACCGAACCTTGCGTTAGTCCCGAGGAGGCGTCGAAAATGGCCAGTCCATCCATGTCCATAAAGGTCGAGCGCGAAGCCGACCATGACCGCTTGGTGTTTGAGGGTCCGATCACGGATACGTTCGCCGCAATCGTGGGTCGGATTCCCAAGGACCTGAAGCCCAAGCTCGTCTTGGATCTCTACGGAATCACAACCGTGAACAGCTTCGGCGTCCGCGACTGGGTCAACATGGTGAAGGCCGTGGGCGCCGGACGCTCGCTGGTCTTTGAGCGCTGCTCCCCGACGTTCATCGCTTCGGCCAACGTCGTGCTGCAGATGCTCGGCAATGCCGAAATCAAGTCGCTGAACCGCGGCTACAACTGCGTGAGCAACCACTATTGGTGGAAAGAGATCGATCCCAAAACCGTCGACATGGCGACGGTCGACCGGACCCGAGAACTCTGCGGCAAGTGCGGCGAAAAGGGGACCCCGGAATATGGGGCCGAGGAAATGTTCCAGTTTCTCGATTACCACAAGCCGGGTGGTGCGTGAGCTCGACACGTCGGCGTTACTTAGTGACCTTGGGGCTCGTGACTAAGGGAATTGAACTGGTTGATGCCGCAGGCAAGACTCCTCAACCCTAGGGGTCGCCATGCGCGAAAAACTGCTCGCCATCGCCTCTCGTTTCGCCACGTACCGTGTCGCGATGCCCTCGTCGCTGATCGCGCTGTTTTTGGTCTTTGGCCTCACCCCGGCGGGCGCCTATTTCGAGGAAGGCCTATATCTCACCCCTGTCCCGGCTGCTGGCCTCTCTCCATGAAACGATTCACTAGACTTTCCGCGGCGAACAAAATTCGACGATTTCTCTCGCCGAAGTCTCGCCCGGGCGGGTGCGCGTGTTCGCGCACGGCGCGCCGTCCTGGTTGCTTCTCGGTCCGACCCGCACGGCCGCGACCGTCGTGACTAGAGCCGGCGATCCCCTCGGCATGAATCCGGAGCCGCTAGCGGTTTACCCGAAGGTCCTCGAAGTAGCTCCCAGCGACACGCTCGTTGCTTACACCGACGGCGTCTTCGAAACGAGCAAAGGGCGCAAGGCGTTCCTCGAGAAGGCGGCGGCTTTCACATTTTCCGATCCGTCGCGGCTCTTTGATGAGATTCAAGCCGCTGCCTTGGAAGCCTCGCACGCGAATGAACTGCCCGACGACTTTACCCTCGCCATTTTGCACTGGAATCCCGCTGCGCCCCGTTCTTGAACGAACTGATATCATGAACGAAAATTACCTTTTGCTTTCCCCTCAACAAAGTAATATCACTAGGTAAATGTCGTAGAGACGCGGACTATAGAGGTTGCCTGATGCCGGTTGCCGCCAAGCGCTTGTTCATCATCGACGCCATGGCGATGGCGTTTCGTTCATTTTATGCCTTCGGTGCGAGACCCTTGACGACGTCTTCCGGCCTGCCGGTATCGGCCGTCTTCGGCAGCGCTTTGTTCATCCACAAGCTGCTTACGGAACAAAAGCCGGATTACTTCGTCATCGCGAGTGATTCCAAGGAGCCGACGTTCCGCCACAAGCTTTACGACAAGTACAAGGCCAACCGCTCGGCGATGCCGGAAGATTTGGCGGCGCAGCTGCCCGCGTTCATGGAATTGATGGAAGCTTACGGCGCCCCTGTCTTGCGCCAGCCCGGCCTCGAGGCGGACGACTTGATAGGGACCTTGGCGCGGCGCTTCGCCGGCGAGGATCTGCACGTCTACATCGTCTCTGGCGACAAGGACTTCATGCAGTTGGTCAGCGACCAGATCTTTCTCTTCACGCCGAAAAAGGGCGACGAAGCCGCGATCCTCGGGAGAGAAGGCGTGCGCGAAAAGTTCGGCGTCACGCCCGAACAGGTCATCGATTGCTTGGCGATCATCGGGGACGCTTCGGACAACGTTCCGGGCGTTCACGGCATCGGAGACAAGGGCGCGGCCAAGCTTTTGGCCGATTTCGGCTCGCTCGACGGCATTTACGCCAACCTGGCGCTGATCACCAACAACCGGCATCGCGGCGCGCTCGAGCAGCATCGCGAAATGGCCTATCTGTCGCGGGAGCTGGTGACCATCCGCACCGACTGCGATCTTCCACACTCGCTTGCCGACCTGGGCTGCGACTTCCAGAAGGCGTGCGCCAACGAGCGACTGCTCGGCGTGTTCCGCAAAATGGAGTTCAAAGCCTTCACGGCGCGCGTCGAGACGGCTCTAGGTCTCGCTCCTTCGCCTTTAAGCGCCGCTCAGTCCGTGGTCGCACCTGCCGCTTCGACGGCGGAAAAGTGCGCCCCCGAGATGCCGGGCTATGTCTTGGTGAACCGCCGTGAGGACCTCGAAAAGTTCACCAAAGCCATGGCGTCCGTTCGAGAGTTCTCTTTCGACACCGAGACCACCGGCCTCGACCTCTTCGCTGATCAGCCGATCGGCGTCAGCTTCTCCACCGAACGGGGGCAGGCCTACTACCTCCCGCTCGCCTACAAGCACCTCACTGAGTTGACTCCGGAAGAAGTGATGAAGGCGATCCGGCCGATCCTCGGCCGCGAGGGATCGCTCAAAATCGGCCACAACGTCAAGTTCGACCTGCAAATGCTGGCGAACATCGGCGTCGACGTCGCCGGGCCATTCGTCGACACGATGATTTCCGATTGGCTGCTCGACGCCAACGGGCGCCAGCACGGCTTGGACGCCTGCTGCTTGCGCCACTTGAACTACGAAAAGATCAAGACGACGACGTTGATCGGCGAGAAGGCCGAAATCTCGATGCTCGACGCCGATCTGGCGGACTTGACGCGTTACGCGTGCGAAGACTCTGACCTGACGCTCCGGCTCTATCACCGGTTGATGCCTAAGATCGCCGACGCGGGCTTAGGCTCCGTCCTCCGCGAGATCGAAATGCCGCTCGTCCCCGTGCTGTCGCGCATGGAACGCGCCGGCATCTACATCGACTGCGAGGCGCTGGCGGAGTTTTCGAAGCGGCTCGGCGATTTGGCGCAAAAGCTCGAGGCCGACGTCCACCGCGAGGCCGGCGAGG
>JAYWBY010000184.1:0-15701 GCA_043781115.1 Pseudomonadota bacterium | reverse complement strand
CAGGAACGGCACCTTCAGACGTTTGGCGAGCTGCATCATTTCTTCGAGGAATGCCCCGCAGATCTCTTTCTCGTCTTGCAAGTCGACGAGGACGTATTTGATTTCGCTGTTCATCATCCAATTGTGAATCGCGACGGCGAAATCGGCGCAGTTGCCGCAGATCGACTTGCTCGCGTTACACGAACTGATGACGTTGAAGACGACGGCGCCGTTGACATTTTCGGGGATCAAATCCATAGCGGCTTACACCAAAAACTGGAGTTTATTGACCTGGTTAGGACCAGGCTTCGGCAACAACGCAAGTCCCTAACCAATATTAAAAGTTAGGGCCTAGGGTCAATAACTTTTATCCTCAAATCCAAATCGGCCGTGATCGTCGACCCAGCGGCCGATGAGGGACCGTTTCACTTCCGTGAGAGAATTCTTGATGAAATTGGCCTTGAGCTTGGGCAAGAGATCGACGATCAAGCGACGAGCAGCGTCCTCTCCCGGCGTGTCATAGACCATGGGCTTCATTGCTATATCGATGGAATGATTGCCTATTAGATTTATGAGACGCGCATCCTTGACTGCGTCGAGGGCACCTGTGCTTAAAAATTCAGCAGCATTGGCGCTGGTACTGAGCAGCAGCCGGACTTGCCAGAGGAGACCCTTCGGATCGGACTTGTCGGCGATCTGGGTAACCTTGACGCTCATGGTCCAAACCATGCCGTCAGCATCCCGAACTTGATCGAGCTGGTTCTCGGTCAGCCAGTTCTTGATTTCTCCCAACGCGCCGGCCAGCGAAGTGATGACCGGGCGCCGCGGGCGTTTGTCCGAATCAGTGCTAAACATCGTCGCACGCTCATCGATTTTGAGAAATGGGGGGTCAGGGTCAGTTTAACGAAACCCCGAGAATTTGCGACGAAGTTCTTTCAAATAGCGATTTTGTCGAGCTTTCCGGCCGAGATTTGTGGGTTCTCGCTAATCCGGTGCCAAGGCGCGGGGCGCCATGTTATACAGGGATTGCCGATGAAAATGCGCTTTTTTCAAATTTGTCTTGTCGCGTTGCCGCTCGCCGGCTGCGCCTACACTTTCACAAATGCGCATTTAAGCCGTCCCGCCGGCGTCGAGACCGTCGCCATCGAGGCGATCTACGACACCAGCCGCGAAGTGCTGCCGCATGAAATGCTTTGGCAGAGCCTGCAAAACGCCTTCGCCGCCGACGGTCATTTGAAGATCGTGCCGCAAGCTGTTGCCGACGCCTTGGTGCGGGCGCATGTTCGCTCCGCTGGCGTCACCGCCACCGGAACGAACCTACCCAACGGTCCCGTGAAGGACCCGACGACTTACGACGGGACGATTCCTTCGGCGCCGTCCACCTTCAAAGGACTCACTCAGGCGGGCGAGTACCGAGACAAGGGCGTCATCGCCACCGTCGTCGACGTTGAGGTTTGGAACCTCAAGACACGAGTGCTTTTGATGAAGCAAACTTATCCGGTGAGCGACGGCTTCCAGTCGATCCACACTGGTACGCCCGGCGTGAACAAAGCCAACGACCACTTGCGCTACCAGGAAGCCGTCGACGCTTCTTTCCGCACAATAGCCGAGAGCATCTCCCGCAACGTCGTCCGTGACTTGCTGGTGCACTAATTTAAGATTTCTTGGGCGTGCGCGCGATCTCTAGCTTCGGCACGACGGTCAGATAATAGTCGCCGGCGCTCTTCGGATTGGCGGCGTAGATGCCGCTTTCGACGGCCGGGGGCACGCCGGCGGCGTCGACCACCGCCAAGTTGCCGATGACTTCGTCCCAGACTAAGTAAACGGCGGTGTCGTCCGTCTCCGAATAAAGTTCCGGTTTGATCTCTTTGTGGCTGTCCGTCTGGAGGGTCAAGGACGTCTGCGCCATGCTCGCCTTGCCGAACTTGATACGGTGACCGGCGAACTTGTCGTGGCACGCTTTCTTCTTGCCCGGCACCGCCGAAGCATAGATGTCGGCGCTGACGCTGAGGAGCGTCGACTCCTCGACGACGAGCGTCGAATGCCGGAGCACCGGGTCGGACTTGATGACTAACGATTCGTCGTCTTTTTCTTCGTACGTCCGAACGGTGAAATCGCCGGTACGAATGACGAACTCGCAGGCGCCGACTTTGTAGTGGCGGCCGACCGGCTTCGGGACGTAGTCCCGGCGCTCGTCGACCGGCCAAGCCTGATCCGAAGCGTCACCGAGGCGGACGCGCACCGGAAAGGACCCGAGTTGGCGCAGCGCCGTTAGGGCGTCGTCACTGGCCGGGGCGGCCTCCGGTTGAACGTCGATGCCAGGGTGGAGGTCCGGATATTCGCTACCGAAGGCCGAGACGTAATCGCCGTCGGCGGCAAGGACTGGAGCGGCGGGAGCCAAGATCACCCCAAAGAAGGGCAATAGCTTCAGAAATTGCATGCGAAAACCTCTAATTTGCGTGAGTTTTGACTTGAATTCCGAATTCGGCACAACGGGCTCGAGCCTTGAGGCCGAGGCCTAAAGGCTGTTGTTTCCTCTATTTACACGCGTGATTTCAGCGGTGGCCGGAGGCAACGGTGAAGAAACCCAGAGCCTACTCCGGCCACATGTGCAGAATGCTGCGCATCTCGCGCTTGATCATGTTCATGTAGGCCTGGATCGCCGGGTCCTCGGGATTCACCGGGTCGCGGAAGTAGGAAGGCGTGTTGTGCCGCATCCGGAGCATCTTCGTCTGCCAAATGTTGTCCGATTGCAGGGCCAAATCGATGCTGTGGTAGTCGTCGAGCGTCTTTTGGTCGATGTACTCCTGGATGCTCTTCAGCTGATGGTCCATGTAGACCCTGAGGCCGTCCTTGTCGCGAGTATAGCCGCGGACCACGTAGTCAATGACGACGACGTCGGAGTCGAACTTCTCGAACATGAAATTCAAGGCGTTGAGCGGCGAAATTTCGCCGCACGTCGAAATGCCGATGTCGATGCGAAAGGAGCACACGGTCCCGCCGCTGTGAAAATCCGGGTAGGTGTGGGCGCAAACATGACTCTTGTCCAAGTGCATCGTCGTCGCCGCGCCGACCAGCCGCTCGGCCGACACGCCGGCGCCCTTCATGTCGCCCATAAGCACGACCGAGCTGGCCCCCCAAGGCTCGTAGTCCTGGTCTGAGACCGCCAAGACCGTCGCCTCGATGATGCCGCAAATTCCGCGCAACACCTCGGTGATGCGCTGGGCGCTGAAACGCTCGGCGATGTACTTGATGTAAGACAGGCGCTCCGACTCGTTCCTGGCGACGCAGAAGTCGTAGAGGTTGAAGCTCAGGGATTTGGTGAGGTTGTTGAAGCCCGCCAGCTTGATGTTTTCATTCGGGATGACGCGTTTCATCGTTCACCTTTCGCGGCGCCGGAAGGGGCGCGCTAGTACTTGGCCGGCTCGTGCCCCGTGACGTCGCGCACGATTCCCGACGACATGTTGGTCAGGTTGCGCTGTTGGCCCATGAAGACGATCGAAAGCTGCAGGAGGTACTTGGCCTCGTCCTCGTTCCTATTGTAGGGCTTCTCGCGGGAGAATTGCAGGCCCCAGCATTGGGATGAGGAATCGTACTTAAATCCGTATGCCACGTCAAAACGGTTCCGGTAAGACGGCTCTTCGCCCTGCCGGTCTTGACGGCCGACGGAGAGATAGGTCGTGACCGGCGGGATCAACGTACTGGCCACCGACATCGTCCGCACGTAGTTCTTGGTCAAAATGTTGTTCGGAGCGTCGTAGTTCGTGCCGATCGTGTAACCGAGCGAAACGTTCGTCAGGAAAAAGGCTGGCAGGGTCAGGTTGTGGCCGACCTGGACGGACTGCTTCAAATAGACGTTGTAGCTGACGTTCGACAGCAGGCTCAAACCGCGAAAGTGCAGGCCGACCTCGGCATTCACCGGCTTCCAAGCCTCGGGCAACGCCTGCTTGCTGGCGCCCGGCTCGCTGTTTTCCTTCCGCACTTTTTCCCGCGCACTGGCGTCGATGAAGTCGTAGCCGACGTCGGACCGGAACGTCAGCGGCATGTCGTAGTAGTCGTCGGCTAGCTGATAGCGATCGATGAGCCACTGCTTGTTGGCCTCGTCATACAAATCTTTGGTGTCGCTCAACGGGCGGTCGACGTCGTAGAGGAGCTCGCGCCGGGCCCTTTCGGCCGGGTCGCGCGCCGTGGCGTTCTTCGCAGCCGGAGGCGTCGTCCCGGGCATCTTCTGCCAACCGCGCTTCAGCAACTTCCAAACCTGATCGGTGAAGAGCGTCACCCGGCGATGCAGCTGCATACGCTCCTCGTCAGGGACGTCGGAATCGACGCTCGCCTGCTGCGAATTCGGGTTGATCGGCACGTCCCCGGAAAAATACGCCAATTGGCCCGTCGCCGGATCGGTCCCCGCTTCCGGATCCGTATAGGGACCATTGCGCACTACCGAGGGCCGCGCCGAAAAGCGTAGGCGCCAGTCCATGATGTGGTGGATCATCTTCTTCGGGGCTTCAGGGTCGTCAGGGTCGTAACAATCCGACGGCCGCGGCGTCTCGTCGACGCAGCCGTCGGTCGTCATCCAGCGCGGCAATTCTCCCTTGCCGTCGATCGGAAGGCGAAATTCGACGCCCGCCCGCCAGGACCGGATTTCGCTGCGTCCCGCGCTCAGCCCCGCGGCTTCGATGTAGCGCGCTTCGAGGTCGGTGAATTGGCTGACTTGGATGATACGGTCGGTAACGAGCGGAGTCACGGTGTCGAGCTTGATGCGCCGCCAGTTACCGTCGCCGAGCGTCGGCGAGCCTTCGTCGAAGCCGGCCTCCGACTTGTACTCATTGATGCGGATGTTCTCCCCCGTCAACTGGCCGTAGACCTTTAAGGGCGAACCCGGCGGCACTAGCAGGTAGTAGCGCGACTGAACCTTCAGGCGCAGCGGCATCTGTTGACCCTGGAAGCGCTCGTCCAGCAAATAATTGTCGCCGAACTGCGTGCCGAGGCCGGTATAGAAGTCCTTGCCGTCCAAATGCATTTGGGCGTTGGCGGTCGAAAATGCCCGCGCGACTCGCCCCCCGAAGAACGCTTCGCGAAAGTCGTCGGGTACGTGCAGTTCCTCCGAGTAACGGTGATCGGAGTCGACTTCGCCGTTGCTGACGAGCGACAGGCGCGGCGCGAGGTAGGTCACGCCTCGCCAGGCGTAGGATCCCCGCCAAGTGTTCTCCGGTTCGGCGAGGCTATGGCCGACGCTTTGATTCAACTTGGCGAGGCGCGCGGCGTTCGCGGCCTGAGCCTCGGGCGTGTCGCCGGGCGTGATCGGCCCGCCAGCGATGTCTTCCCAATACTTGCGACTCTTCAGCCACTCGCGCGTCTTGTCCTTACCGGAAAGGTCGTCGCCTGGCACTCCAAGGGGTTGATTTGCGGGATCAGCGGCGTAGCTCAAACCGCTTTCGTACATGTTTCCTAGCTCATCGCGAAGGCCGCGGTCGTCCATCCAGAGGCGGTCGCGGATGCCTTCGATCTGCAGCTCCCAGCCCGACGACTCCCGCTGCTGCGTTCGGTATTCGGCGCCGAGGCGCGTGCCGCGGTTTTCGAAGACGTCGGTCGTCAACGTCGCGTCGGAGCTCGGCCCTAGGTCGAAGTAGACGGGTTGAGAATAAATGTTGCCCGAGCGGGTCTCGTAGCCGAAAGTCGGCATCAGAAATCCGGACTGCCGCCGATCTTTAATTGGAATCTTGAGGTGAGGCAAATAGAGGACCGGCACGCCCTTGATCTCTAGTACCGGGTGCGAAAGGTCGGCATAACCTCCCACCTGAGCGTCGACCTCGTCGGCGCGAAACGCCCACGCCGGACTCTCGTCCTTGCCGCAAAGGCAAGGCGTGAACAAAGCATTGCGCGCGATGTAGTCGTTGCCGTTGGCGCGGGTGATTTGTTCGCCCTCCAGATGAAAATAGGACGACCCGAGCGACCCTTCGGGGACCTTGATCGACGACTTCTGGCTGGCGTCCCAGAAGTCGCGGCGACGCTTGAAGGCCTCCCGGCGTTCGTTGGGAAAGCGGGCGAGCGACGGGTTCACCTGCGTTTTCACTAAATCTTCTTGCTCGAGTAGCAAGGCATAGCGATCGACGAGAGACTCGCTGAGCGGCGCCCCGGCGCTCGCCTGGCGGCGGCCTTCACGGCGGATGCGCGACTTCAACTCTTCGATGTCGGCCAGCCGCGCCTTGCGCGCCTGCTCAAACTCGACCTCTTTGGCGGAGAAGCCGAAGATGCGCCGCGTCACGCGGTCGATTTCCGCCTGGTCGTTAGTCAGCATCACGGCGTTGTTGATCTCGAAGTCGCTCGTCGCCAAATGGTAAATGACCGAGTCGCCGAGAAAGAGCTGGTTCCGGCTCAAGATGACGAGGTGTCCACGCGCCTCGACGACGTTGGTCGTCCGGTCGAGCTGAACCTTGTCGGCGGCAATCAAAGTGCCGGCGCCGATGGCGACGACGTCGCCTTCGAACACCTGGTGCTTCATGTCGTTGGTGAAGCCGGTCTTCTGCGCGTCGAAGAAGATCTGTGAGCCAATCTCTTTGGTGATCGGCTGACTGACCTCCGGGATGTCGACTTCTGGAGCGTAAGGATCGGGGGTGCTTGGTTCGGGAGCAGCAACCTGCGCGAATGCCGCGGATGAGCATTGCAAGACAAGGCAGATTGACAGCCGGCGCAGCACCATAAGCTCCCGATAGGGCCATGCTTTTAAGGTTCATTCCTCAATAGCATAACGGGCGGAGCCTGGCGCGAGCAGACTAGTCGGGCGGCAACTCTGGTTATGGTTTGTTAGAACAACGACAATTCCCAGCGGGCGCCGGAGCTTCGCCTCGCCACCAGATTAGAATTGGCAGGCCGTGGGCGAAGGCGCCGGGCAAATCGCCGACGCCGGTAGCCCGTTGCCGCGCAGATCCAAGCTAGTGAGATGCGTCAACGGCGACAGCGGGGCGATCGTGGCGACCTGATTGAACGCCAGGTCAAGCGACGACAGATTCGTAAGCAAGGCCAAAGGTGCGACGTTGACGACGTGGTTACGCTCGAGGTCGAGCGTCGCAAGTCCCGTCGACTTGGACAGGGGAGTGACGTCGCCGATGAGGTTGCCCACAAGGTCCAGCAACGTAAGTTCAGTCGACCAGTCAGCTCCCTTGAGGCTCGCCAGGAGGTTGGCCGACAACTTCAGGTTCCTTAGGTGCACTAGCGAGGCGAAGCCGGTGGCCGACGTCAACGCATTGCCGGTGAGATCGAGCGCCACCAAAGACGCCGGTAACTCGCCGGACTCAAGCCCGACGATGCCCGAATTGGCGAGCGACAAACTTATGAGCGCGCCGAACTCGCGAAACGCCGCCGGTTCGACGTCTAGCGCACGGTCGGCGATGACCCGCTGAAGGTGCGGCGCGCCGGCCAGTATGTCCAAGTTGCCGAGCGGCCTGCCGCTGACGTCGAGCTCGATCAAGCCCACCGACGAGGCCAACGGCGCGTAGTCCAATGTTGCGCCCGCGACGCCCGCCGGTAGCGATACGTTCAGCTTCGCCAGCTTCGACAAGTTCGAGAGCGGCGCGAGATTTTCGACTTGAGTGTCGGCAAGGCCGACGACCACCAGATTCGCCAGCGCCGCGAGCGGCGTCAAATCGCGGACGGGGTTGGAGCCCACCGCGAGCTGTTGCAACGCGGCAAAGGGGGCGACGCCTTCAAGGCTAGCTATTTGGTTGTGGTCGACGGCAAGCGACGTCAAATGGACAAGGTCAGAGAGCGCCGTGAAGTCGGTGAGCCCGAGGTCGCTGGCCTTCAGTTCGGTGACTTGCGTGAGCCGCGCCAAGCCATCGGTGGCGAGCTCTGGATTGGACGAGACGTCGAGGCTAGTCAAGTACTTCAGCGCCGCCAGCGGCTCGACGGACGCGAAGTGATTGCCTCGAAGGCCCAACTCCTCGAGATCCGGCAGCGAAAGCACCGGGCGCAGGTCGGTCAGACCCTGGTAATTGAGGACCAAGCTCTTGGTCTCCGCGAGGCCATAGTGCGACAGCGCTTCGACGCAGTCCTTGCCACCCATCGCCTGCGTCATCGCTTGCACGGTCAGCGCGGCGTCCCGGTCGAGCGTCGCATCGTTGCACCATTCGGCGAACGAGTGAACCGCGGCTAGGTCGTCGGCGCTGCGCCGTGGCGTCGGCTCGCTCTTGCCGCCGGCACAGGCCGACAAACCGAGGAAGAAGACGGCGATGGGCGAACGGACAGGCATCTTCCTAGCCTAGCGTAAGAGCCCGAGCCCCGCCATCACCTCACCCACCGCGTAGACCGACCCACAGACTACATTGAACGCCGCGCCGCCGGCCTCGGCATCGCTCGCATCCCGCCAGGCGGCTTGAAAGTCTGGAAAAAATGCCAGGTCTTGGTGGCGGGGCAAAAGCGCCGCTCGGGTCCAACTCCGTTCGCTCGCCACCGCGAAGAGGCGCACCTTGCCGAGCGCTGGCCTCAGCACGTCGAGGATGCCGTTGCAGTCCTTGTCCGCCAAGATCGCTATATAGGCTGGCACGGCGGCCATACTTCCCGGCGCCTCCAAAGCGCGCCTGAGCGCCACCGCCCCGTCGACGTTGTGACAAACGTCGAAGAGCAACCTCGCCTCTACTCCGGATTCACGTGTCACGCCGAGCTCCTCGAACCGGCCGCGGAGCGACGGCGGCGTCGCGAGGTCGGGGCTGTCCAGCCCACGCACGGCGACTTCGAGCAGGGACCGGGTCGGAAGCGGTCCGTCCGGCAGTCGTTGGCGGATCACGTCGTCGTCGAGGAGCCAGGCCAGGGCGGCGACGGCCATGGTGAAGTTCTGTTTCAAGAATGGCGGCCAACACCGCGACTTGTTCGGCCAGGCGACGCTCTCCTCCGGCCGTCCCGGAAACCGCACGACGACGGCGTCCTCGTCGGCCAGGAAGTCGCGCCCGAGTTCGAAGAGCAAGGCGCCCTTTGCCGCGGCTTCGTGGCGCAACGTCGCCAGGGCCTCGGCGTCGCCGCCGGCAACGCCCGCCGTCAGCACTGGCAAGCCGCCTCGCATGATGCCGGCCTTCTCGAAGGCGATCTTGGCGGTCGTGTCGCCGAGATACTGCTGGTGGTCGAGGCCAATGCTAGTGATGATCGACAGCCTGGGAGAGGCGACGTTGGTGGAGTCCCACCGCCCGCCCATCCCGACCTCCAGGAGGTCGACGTCAGCGCCCAAGCGGCGAAAAACCCTGAGCGCCAGAATGGTGTTGATCTCGAAAAAGGACAAAGGCTCGTAGACGTCCTCGGGCAGGTCCTTCCGCAACGCCTCGAGCTCGTCGAGCAGCAGCTCGAGTTCGACGGTCTGGCCGTGAACCTGCACCCGCTCTTCGAAGCGCCAAAGGTGCGGCGACGAGAAGATTCCGGGGGTCAGCCCGAGGCGTCCCATCAATTGCCAGAGAAAGCCCGCCGTGCTGCCCTTGCCGTTGGTGCCGCCTATCAATACGGAGGGCGCGGCGAGCAGCGGGTCGCGCCCGAGGACGGCCAACGCCGTTTCAATTCGGCTCAGCCCCGGCTTTATGACGGTTGGGCGCTTGCGGAAAAGCTCGTCCAGGACGGAGTCCGCCGTCATGGCGCGCCTACTTCCCGGGCATCAAGATCGAGAGAATCTTGGCGATCGTCGGTCGGAGAGAGTCGCGGTGGCAGATCATGTCGAGCATGCCGTGCTCCAGCAGGTACTCGGAACGCTGGAAGCCTTCGGGCAGCTTTTCGCGGATCGTTTGTTGGATGACGCGCGGACCGGCGAAGCCGATCAAGGCGTCCGGTTCGCCGATGTTGACGTCGCCGAGCGTCGCGAAGCTCGCCGCGACGCCGCCGGTCGTCGGATGAGTCAAAACCGAGATGAAAGGCACGTGCGCTTCGCGGAGCTTGGCCAAAGCCGCGCAGGTCTTGGCCATCTGCATCAAGCTCAAGATGCCCTCTTGCATCCGGGCGCCGCCGGAAGAAGAAAAAATGACGGCGGGTTGGCGGCGTTCCGCAGCGCGCAGATAAAGCCGCGCGATCTTCTCTCCGACGACCGAGCCCATGCTGCCGCCGAGAAACTGGAAGTCGAAGACGCCGAGCTGAATCTTCATCCCCATCAGCAGGCCCTCGCCCGCGAAGAAGGCGTCGTACTGTCCCGTCTTGGCGTAGAGGTCCTTCAAGCGGTTCTTGTAGGGCTTAGAGTCGACGAAACCGAGCGGGTCGTTCGAGCACAGCTCGGCGTCGAATTCGACGAAGCTTTGGGGATCGAGGAAGTGATGGATGCGGTCGAGGGCGCGCACGGGGAAGTGGTGGTTGCACTTCGGACAGACGTTTTGGTTCGAGGCGAAGTCCCGTTTGAGGATGATTTCGGAGCACTTGCCGCAGCGCTCCCAGAGACCGTCCGGGGTGTCCGTGCGCTGGCCTTTGGCGAGCGGTGCCTTCTCCCTATTGAGCCAAGCCAAGCGTCGTCCTTTCAGTGGTGCGGGCAGACGCTAACAAACCTAGGGGGCCGGGTCAATTTGGTCCCTTCCCCAAGCCCTTTTCCCCAAACATAACAAGAATTTTCCCGTTGCATTCGTGACGCTGGTCTGCTTAAGATCATAGTCATCCCAAGGATCATAGTTAGCGCGAACTCCGAACCGAGACACCAACGGCCGGGGCTGAATGCGCAGGTATTAAGGCGGCAAAGCGACCGAGGCTAGAGGACCAAGGAACGGCCCTTCCCCGGAAAGCTAGTGAGGCATAACGGTTTCAGAACACCAGGGAGGGTTTAGCATGAGTTGCAAGAAGTGCCCGCACCACGTCCGTCACGGCCAGGTCGCGGCCGATGCCAAGTCCTTCGAGTTCAAGGAGCGCTGCGGCCTCCGGATGAAGACGCAGCAGGCCGTCGACTGCCACAACTACCCGTTCGCCAAGTCGTTCGAGTATACGACGTGCAGCGTCTACCTGGACGTCTTCAAGACGGCCGGCCAACGCAACGACGTCGTGCCGACCTCGGACTTCCAGTACTCCGACCAAGTCGCTCAGAACCCGCTGACGGAAATGGAACTGCTCTAGAGCAGTTCCTCCCGGTTCGGATCAGATTCCGCTCACCAGACTAATCAGCTGGCCGATGCCTTGGCCGCCGCCGCCGTTCTGGATGGAACTCAGGATTTGAGTCAGCTGGCCGTTCGAGAGACCGGCAAGCAAGCCTTGCAGATTGCCGCCGCCGCCACCGTTCCCGCCGAGTAGACCGATAATCTGAGTGATGAGTTGACCGTTGTTGCCGCCGCCGCCGCCGCTGCCGAGGCCGCCGGTGCCAGTCGTCGTGGTCGTCGAGCCAGGAAGGGTCGACGGGGAAACTTCAAGGCTAAAAGTCGCCGAGGCGACGTCGTAGCTCTTGACCCCGAGGGTGCCGTATTCCGCCTCGTTGATGGCGCACTTCGCCTCGTCGCCTTCGACTTCGACGCACTTTTGCTTGTCGCGGAGGAGGAATTGGATGGCATGGGTGCCGGCCGTCGGCACGGCCCATTGCAGCGCCACGGAGGTTCCGGAGGTCAGAAGCTTGGCTCCGTCGACCGTCTGCATGAGGCCGACGAGGATCTCTTTGCCTTCTTCTCCGCTGATTTTGAACGAGATGTTGGCGGCGGTGCCGACGCCCATCTTCAAGGACGCCTGATCGACCGGAGCGATGGCAAGCGTCGCTGCCGCCGCTTCCGCCGGGGGATCCTTGTCGTCGGCGGCCGGATCGTCTCCGTTCGTGTCGAGTTTCTTGTTGTCCTTGGCGTCGAGGCTTTGGTCCTTCTTCGCCGGGGCCTTGGGCGCTTCGCTGCTCTTGCAAGCGACGAGCGAGGTGAGGGAAAGGACCAGTCCGCCAATCATGATGAGCTGTGAGCCACGGTTCAACACGGCAAATCTCCCTCGAGGGCAGCAGGAACAGTTTTTTTGGTGCTGAGCACCTGTATGCACCCCTTATCGGCAACTTGAGTCAAAAACTTGAGCGATTTATAAAAAATCGCTCATTTAAGATTCTCTTCGACTAGTTACAATGTCGCGCCGGACCTGCAATGACGTCAAGCGTCGTCCTGCTCGACACTAAATCGGACGGATAGCGGCGAGGATTTCGTCCCCGTAGCTCACCAAGCGGAGCTGGCCGAAACCCGAGACCTTGCCGAGACCCTCGCGGTCGGTTGGACGCCGCTCGGCGAGCTCCAGGAGGTGTCTGTTGGTGAAGACGTGGTACGCCTTCACTCCCGCCTCCTTGGCGAGCCGCACGCGGAGCACGGCGAGGCGCCGGTAAGTTGCCCTCGCCGTCGGGTCAAGCGCCGCCAGACGCTCGGCGGAGGCAAACTGCGCGTCGAGGCGCGCCGTGTGGGTCTCGGGTTGGCGAGGGGCGGCTGACAGGGTCGCAAGGGAATTACTGGTCGAAAGCATGAAAACCTCCTGGTGAGTGTTCCAGGAGGATCTTGGCGGGGGCGGGGTTACAAAGCCAGGGACATGCGTCGTCAGGCGGCGACTACGTCACGGAGCCTTGATACCAAGCTCCATCGTCTGATTCGCCACCGCGACGAAATCCGCGGCGCTCTTCGCCGAATCCTCGACGGTGAAACCGCGCGCCGCATAGTCCATCAGCACGGTCAGCGGACCGACCTTGGCCAACGGGTCGTCGCCCGTGCTGAAGAATTGCCAGAGCGCCAAGTCGGTGTCGCGGGCCCAAACGGCGCTCGGCGCCACTTCTTGGTGCAAGGCTTCGGAGTCTTCGTCGCTGAGTTCGTCGACGCCGTCGGTCATGATCGCGATGTTCAAGACGCTGTCGCCGAAGCCGCCGGCGGCAACGCCGCTCGCGGTGTCTTCAATCCATTTCATGCAAGTGAAGCACTTGGTGCTGGTGAATTGGATGACGGTCAATGGCTTGCCGCCGTTTTGCCGGACGATGTCGCAAAGGCTGGTGGGTTTGCCGCCAACGTTTGCCTGCATTGTTTCCGCGGGCACGCGGCGGAGATCCGGGGCGTCGGCCGGCGCGGCGTCGTCGGTCAATTTGGCGGCGACGCGGCAGTCTACCGCGCGGCGCGGCGTGGCGTCACCCGATCCGCCCGGCACATCCCCGGGGTTGTTCTTGCCGCAGCCGACCGAGCCGGCGAGCGCGAGAGTCATGACGAAAGAGCCTAGCATCTTATTCATGGCCTTAATTTCCCTTCTCGGCGAAGCCGCCGTCGACCCAAGCCTTGAAGAGCGCTTTGTCGGCGTCGTTCAAAGCGCCGCCGGTGGGCATCGTGCCCGCCGCGATACGAATGCCGCTGCGCGCGCCCGCCGCCTTCGCGGCGTCGAACGTCGACAGATCCGGCGACTGGCCGCCGGCTTTGTGACACGTGACACACTCGGCATCGATCAGACCTTTGACGTCGTCATAACTCGTCAGCTTGGGGCCGTCGCCAGCATCGTCGCCGCCGGCGCCGATTGCCGGTGGCGGCACGGGATCGGCAGGAACGGGGCAACGGTTGCTTTCGAGTGGATCGGGCTTCTTCGGCGTCGTGGTCGCCGGAGGCGTGGTCGCCGGAGGAGGAGTCGCCGCCGCGGCTTGCAAGAAGCCGCCATCGGCCCAGGCTTTATAGATGGCCTGATCGGCGGAGGGCAAGGCGCCGCTGGTCGGCATCAAACCGCCGCTCACTTGCTCGACGATGCCGGCGCCGTTGGCTTTGGCGAGCTCGAACGTCGTCAGATCCGGAGCGGTCTTACCCGTCGGCGAATGGCAGCCCGTACAGGAATTTTTCAGCATCGCGGCGATCTGGCCGTCGTAAGTCACCGCGTCGGCGAGGTCGAGCCCAGCGGCGGGAGCGGCGCACAGATAAGAGGGATCCTTGAAGCGTTGATTGGCGGCGAGGGCGTCCGCGGACGGGTTGGCCTTTTTCTCTTTGGCAGCCTCGGCTTCGTCGGCCTTCGGATCCGTCGTCGTTTGAATCAAATCGTAGTTGGAGCAACCGAGCATCAACAGCGACGCGATGAATCCGAGCCCCGCTTTGGTTCTTCCCCGCATGTCTCGTCCCTCTAAAGTACCTGTCGTGAAATCCACGAAAGGGGCCTCGGAAGGTTTTGGCGGGAACTTTAGAAGGATAATTTTATCTAATGATTACAAAAAGATAAAATATGATGGCCGAGGCAGGCGGGGCTTTCGCGCAGCAGCGTCACTGATTTCCGAAGGCTCGCCAAGTCAGCGGCGAAGGGTGCCAGGCCGAGGTGTCGGCATCAAAGGCCTCGTCGGCCATGTTGCTCAAAGCGATCAGGATTTCCCGGTCCGCCGAGGCCTTTGCCGCTCCACCGCACGTCGGGTCAATCGCCACTGCGACGCGCCCGCGGCTGAGCGGCGAAGTGCCCGAGCAGGCGACGCCGTGATCATAGACCGCCCACCAAACCCGGAGATCGATCGCCTCTTTGCCGGCGAACTCGACCTTGAACGGCGCCCATGGGGTCGTCGCCGATGGTTTGAAGCGCAGAAACGCATGCGACCAGGGCTCAAGCGGCTGTAACAGAGGGCGAGCCGGCGCGTCGAGCGGCCATTCGCCGTCGAAGTCGAGCGCCGGGTCCATCGCCTGGCCCCAAATTCCCGATTCGCGAAAGTGCTGGCCGTCGTCGTGGCTGCCGAGCAGGATCCGCCATTCGGCGAACAGATGAAAGGCTTCGTGTAAGCCACCTTGGTCCGCCAAAAGCTGGTCGATGGCGTCGAGATAATCCGGTTCGTTGTTGTAGTCGTCTTGAACGGAATACTCCCAGATTCGCCTGACGAACGCGCCGGTGCCGTCGCCATAATGTTCGTCCAAGAACATCAGGAACATGCCGGAGCCATACTGGTAGGGATCGGCGAGACTGATGAAGTTCAGCGCCTGCCACGGTTTCCGATTGTAATAAACGAAGTAGCGCCAATAAAAGTCTTCGTCGGGGAAGACGTGCTCGATGATCCAAGTCGCCGAACCTTCCATGGCGGAGACGTGCTCCCACCAGTCGTAAGCCATCTGCGAACCGTGCGACAGCTCGTGAGCGACGACGCCGCGAATGTAGGGCGCCTTCAGGTCGTGCGCTAGCACGGTGTAGCCGTAGGCGTCGGCGCGCGGCGTCGGCGAGAAAAATCCGGAAAAGCTGGTGTAGCCGCCGATTCCGGGCTGCAAAGTAGTCACGATGTAAAAATCGAAGGCGTCGCTCCCGCCCTCGCCGCCGTCGGCGTGCGGCGGCAAGAAGCCCATCACTTCGAATTCAGCGCGCCAGGAATCCTCGGCGTAGCCCAATATCTGCCGCGCGTAGTCGACTGTGACGCCTTCCGAATAATGGACGCGGATCGGCAGACTCTCCGAGTCGAGAAAGCCGACTTCCGGCGGGCGGACGCCAGCAATCCCGGGGCTAGTCAGCCGTTCCAGGAGCGCATGCTCGGCGGTGCCGCAACGCGGTGCCTCTACCGCGAACCCCTGGGACTGCCAGGACCAAGCGATGACCACGGCCATCAAAGAGCGGGCGGAATGCATGCGGTGACTCTAGCACCTGCGTCTTTGGTTGTCTTTTGACAAATTGGTTGTTTAGAATGCCGCATTGCAATCATCACCTGTGTAAGAGGAGTACGAACCATGAAACTTCATCAACTTTTCCTCGGCGTCGCGTTGCTAGCTCAACCGGTCCTGGCGGCCGAAACCCTCCAAACCATCACCACCCCTAGTCTTGCGGCCGCTGACGCCGTCGTTCTGAAGAACGACTCGTTC
>JAYWBY010000183.1:0-2094 GCA_043781115.1 Pseudomonadota bacterium | reverse complement strand
ACGGACCTTTGATCAGCGAAAGGTTCATGAAGAGCCATTTGGAGCACCTCTCGACTCTGATCGAGAAACACCATGAATTGCCGCTCGGCAAGGGCGGTTGGATCGGCCACGGCGCCTCCTGGGACCACTTCGACGGCGACGGCGAGAACGGATTCTACGCGCGTCCGAACATCGTCATGAACGTCAGCATGAAAGACAAAATCTACGGGACCGAGACCTTCGGACCGCTCTTCAACGTCTTGAAATTCCGCGACATGGAAGAAGCGATGGCCATGGCGAACGACCACGGCTACGGCCTGTCGTCGGCCATTTACACCAACGATCCACAGCGGATTTACAAGTTCAAGACGGAAATCACCGCCGGCATGACGAGCATCAACAACTCGACCAGCGGCGCCGAGGCCCACCTGCCGTTCGGAGGGAACGGCAAGAGCGGCAACGGCGGCCGGCAATCAGGGATCTGGGTCTTGGATCAGTTCACCAAATGGCACGCGATCAACTGGGACATGTCCGGCAAGCTGCAGCTTGCCCAAATGGACACCGCTTATGTCGAACCGGACTTCGGCTACCGATTCTAAGGGGGCTTAGTTCGGTTTGACGACGACGGCTCCGCCGTCTTCCTTGACGATCAAGTGCTCGCTGCCGGCGCAGGTGGCCGAGAAGGACTTGCCGTCCTTGCTCGTGCCCGAGATCGCGCCTTTGGGGAACTGCTCCACGTGGTTGGATCCGAAGGACCGATTCGAGACGTTTCCGGCCGTGACCGAGAAGTCGAATTTGGTGTCGTTTTTGATCGTACAGTCCGCAAGTGCCGAGCCTGCCATCAGAAAAGCCGCAAGTGCGGCGCCGCAATGAATCGCTTTCATACCAAACCTCCTTTAATTGAGGGGGAATCCTATTCCTACTTTCACAAAATGTGATCATAAATTGCTGACCTAGTCGCCCTGGCGATGGTATTTTCCGGCCAATTGGTTACGAAAGACTGTCCAATTTGAGCTCCAACCGCCGAGGTGTTTCGATGCGTCTGTTTGCCGTGTTGTGCCTGTTCTCCAGTTCCTTGGGCTTTGCCCAGACCGCCACCAAGACAGTGGCTATCCCCGTGCCGGACTTCGACTTTGCTTACCGGTTCGAAGGTGAACGCACGGACGACGGCCTGAACAAAGATGCCCACGCCGACAAGCCGAGCACAACACTGGCGCTCCGCTATCTTCACCTTGGTCTCCAAGGCAAAGTCGACGCCCAGTTCGACTACCGCGTCCAAGTCGATCTCATCGGCGTCGAGGGGCCGCGCTTCGACATCGGCTACGTGCGTTGGTCCGACCTTTCCAAGCATTGGGACGTCGTCGTCGGGCACCAGAAAATCAACGTCTACGGTTTCGAAGCCAAAGACCACAATGCGTTAACTGTCATCGACTCCGTCGGTTTCGCCGCCAAGCCGTTCGAATACGCACCGGCCGTGAACTTCGAATACAAGAACGCCGACGTCGGCACGCTCAGCGCTCAGGTGGTCCAAGACGCCAGTCCGGCCGGCGGCTGGAATGCTGCGGCGAAATCAACCCAACAAACGGCGACCGCCCTGGAGTGGTACACCGCAGGATTCAGCGTCGCCGACGGCAAATTGATTCCTCTCGTGCAGCTTGCGTCCTACGACATCGGCCACAGCAAAATCATGACGCTAGGCGTCAAGTACGCCGCCAAGGAGCTCGTGCTCTCGGCCGACTACATCAACGACATTTTTGGCGCCAAGGGCACCGAGACCGATTCGGCCGGAAAGACAAAGGCGAAAAACAACGAGAACACCAAATCGACCAGCGTCGTCACGGCGCGGTTCGAGGGCGAGGCCTTCTCGCCGTTCGCGCACTTCTCGATCTACAACTACCGGGACCACACCGAAGCCGGCCAAGACGAACCGAAGGCCAACGGCCCGGGAACCTTCAACGACAACGGCAAAGTCATCGGGCTCGGCGTCTACGCCAACGGATTGAGTAAGAAGCTCCGCCCGTACCTGGCCTACGTTCGCGACAGCGGCAACTTCACCGACAGCGGCGGTCACGAAACCGAAATGTCGGTTAACCTCTACAAGCTCGGCCTCGCCGG
>JAYWBY010000182.1:0-6025 GCA_043781115.1 Pseudomonadota bacterium | reverse complement strand
TGATTGAAACTGGCTCACGTGTTTGTCGTAGGAAGTCGATCCAAGCTGAGACCCATCAAACTGAAGTAGGAGCAAGACCATGATGCGTAGAATCTTCGACTCATTCCTTTTGGCTGGCCTCGTCCTTGCCTCGTCGTCCTGTAGCCTCGGCGCGCAGGACCAAGCGAGTGCGACGACCGAAGACCGCGGTCCGAAAAAGAGTTCGACACCAACGGATCCAGGCGTCAGCACCGACGTGTCAGCACCCGCTGACGACGGCCAGGGCAAGAACCCCCTCGCCAGCCTGGACCTGGGTCTTAGCCCCGAAGACTCCAAAGCCGTGCTGTGGTGGGAAAACCTCCAGGCCTCGACCAAGCAGTTGCTGCTCGGAGCTCTCCCCAAAGAGACCGCGGACCGCTTGACGAACCTTAGCCTCGACGCCGTGAAGCGCTCCGTCTCCAACCTCGAACGAGCCGAGCGGGCCGTGGTCAATGCCCTAGAAGGCGGCTCGAAGGGCCCGGCCCCCGGCAAAGTCACTCCCAACTTCAACATCAATGACGCCGTGAATCAGGCCGGTGGCAGCACCAACTACGGCGACCATCACGATCGCCAGGCAGAGCACGACAACTACGCTCATGCCTTGAAGGCCCCGGACAACGAAAAGCCGGCCGGCGCGGTCGAAGCCAAGGAACTCGATTACTGACCTGACTCTGTAACGGCGCACCACGGCACCCATTCAAAAGCGAGGTCTACGGTGAAGTACCTTGGAAGTATCCTGGCCGCCGCCATCCTGAGCTTTCATGCCTTGATGACTGCCGTCTATCTTTCGCCGCCCAACCTCTTAAAGGCTGCCGTGGGCCCGACGTCGGCGCAGTACATGAACCGCTTCTTCTATCAAAATTGGCATCTGTTTTCCCCCAATCCGGGCATTGCCACGACGCGACTCTGGGTCCGCTGCCAAATCGACGGCCAATGGTCCGGCTGGGCCGAACCAATGGAAAAGATCCAGGACGAGTACTACGGCAATCGCTTCTCGGGCAAAGGCAAGGTTCTCTACGTCTACAACGGCATCCCGATGCTGCTCGCCAAGGCCTTTGACCAAGCTCAAGACGCCTGCTTGCAAAAAGGCGGCGGCCGGTGCCCGGACAACGAAGTCAGGCAGATGCTCAAGTCGACGGACCGATATCTGCTTGCCCAACGCTACGCCAAGTCAGTTTGTGAGTTGGAGGGTGCCAAGGACGGCTCCTTCTCCTATCAGTTCAAAATCATGACCTTCGAGCCCATGAAGTACTCGGAGCGCGCTCAAGGCGAAAAATGGTCGAGCGTCAAAGAGACGGTCTTCGACGTCGAACGTGGCAGCTGAGACAAATCCTACTCAAGGAGTCAATATGAGCCGGTCTCTTGCCCAAGATCTGACGACCAAGACCCAAAGGCTCGGCGCAGAGCTCACCCTCTTCGCCGAGCAAGAGCGTTACTTGCATACAGGCAAGGTCCTGCGCCTGGGCATCTTCGGTTGGCTACTCCTGCAGATGATCCTGCTTTTCCCCTACCAGCAGCATTTCTGGTCGCCCGAGGCGATGGTCCTGCGTCGCGCCTTCGACCCGTCGAGCTGGTACGACTGGCTCTTTTACCTGATCGCCCACCCGGCGATCCAAGCGTATTACAGGCTCTTTTCCGTCGCGCTGATCGCGGTGTTGATCGCCGGCCTGTCGGGATATAGAGTCTGGCTCATGACGCTGGCTGCCTGGCTACTCAATACCAACCTCGCCAACCACGCCAACGTGATCCAAGACGGCGGCAACAACCTCTGCGAGCTCCTCCTGACCTATATGTTGTTCATCAACGCCTCGGGAGTCCCTTGGTCCAGCAAGATCCCTGGCGTCCTTCGCACGTTTCTCGTCACCCTGTCTAACGGCGGGCTGCTTCTCTGTCGGCTGCAGGTGTTCGCCGTCTATGTCTCCGCCGGAGTTTTCAAATTGAACGGCGAGCTCTGGCAGCACGGCATGGCCCTCTTTTACATCCTCCAAAGCCAAAGCTACACGCACCCGGTCTGGGGGCGACTCTTGGTCGATCACGCTTGGCTGGCGACCATGGGCACGTATTTTGCCGTTATCTTTCAGGCGTCCTTCCCGTTTTTGGTCTGGCCGAGGAAGACCCGGCCCGTGATCCTGTTGTGCGGCGTGATGCTGCACCTAGGCATTGCCTTCGTCATGGGACTGCTGACGTTCGGACTCTTCATGTGCGTATCGTACCTGGCCTTCTTCCCGGACGAGTGGGCGCGAAGCCTGCTGGAGCCGGTTCAACTTCTCAAGCGTGTGCTCAAATATCTAGCTCCGTCGCTTAGCCTTGGGACGACAGCAGGAGGTGGCGTCGCGTGAGGATCCTTCGGTTCCTGGTGTTTTTGTTCTTCGCAACTCCGCAGTACGCTATGGCTCTGGACGATGCGTTTGCCATGCCCATCCTGCGTGCCTATACCTCGAAGGCCGAGCCCGGGGCCGCAATCCTGGTCCTCCACAAAGGCGAGGAGGTGCTCAAAGAAGCCTATGGCATGGCGGATCCACCCCAGCGCCGGCCGCTGACCAGCGCGACCCCGTTCGTATCAGCGTCCCTGGCCAAACCGATGACGGACTTGCTCTTGGCCAGATTGGTCGCCGAGGGCAAGCTGCGCCTCGAGGCGCGAGTGAGCGACTTTATCAAAGGATTTCCCTTTCGCGATGTGACCGTCGAACAGCTGGCAACCCACACCTCGGACGTGCCCGCGCTGACGCCAGAGCTTTGCGGCAATTCCAATCTCACGTCAGAAGACATCGTCGGCTCCTTCCGCTCCTCGCCGCAAGCCAAGGACCAGCCCGCACGACCATTCTTTGAATATTCGAACGCGGGTTACGCCGCCCTTTCCGTCGTTCTCGCGCGCGCCGCTGGCAAACCATTCTTCAAGGCGATGGATGAAAGGGTCTTCAAACCCCTTGGCATGCACGACACCTCGTTCATTCACCGAGGATTCTTTCTGCCCGTGAATCGGGCCCGCCCCTTTCTCGTCGAGCAGAATACCTATACCGACGAGCACGGCTGCGGCATGGCTGTCGGCTTTGGCGGCATGTACACGACTCTTGACGATCTGGAGCTTTGGGCCAAGGCGATGCGCCGCGGGCTCGCCGCTGGAGATAAGGCGATCGCCTCACTGTTTGTGCCTCGAGTCTCCGGGTCACCTGGGGCATCAGCCGCAACGCCGCTCGACGTTGGCCTTGGCTGGTTCATGACGCACGAGGACGGCGACGTGCTTTTTACCGCCGCCGGCAAGTTGCCTGGCATAAACCACTTGATCTCCTACTCGCCGTCCCTCGACCTTTGGATCGTTCAGTTATCCAATCGGGATGACTACCGGGCTGCAGAAATCGACTATTTCCTGCGGCGTGCGGTGCGGCAGCAGGCGCACGGCACTGAGACATTCTGACACCACGTAGAGGTCCAAGGTGAAGACCTTGCGACCTCCGGCTACAACATCAAGATCACGGTGACGGAGAACACCAGTTCCGCTGCCTGCGACCTGGTGGCCGGAACAGGCTGCGGCGGCTTCTAGTCCTTGAAACTGGAAATAGCGGACGTCAAGGCCTCGGTGGTCACCTCGGTCTTGGCGATCACGGCGTCGATAAAGCGGGACTTCTCGACGCCCGGCATGTCGGTCGACAGAAGGATGGGAATGGCGGCACGCCCCTTCAAGGCCCGGGCAAACTCGACGCCGGTCTCGCTACCACCAGGGCAGGTACCGAAATCGTAATCAGTCAGCACGCACGAGACTGCCGCCAGAGCTTCGTCATCGTTCGCGTACTTCCGCCAAAAGCTACGCGGAGAGTCGAATGCTTCGATGTCCAAGCCGACAAGTTTCTCTGCCCAAGCCTGGCGGATGAAAATGTCGTCGTCGACGATGGCAATTTTATTGGTTGAAGCTGCTCTGGGCGGGACGCAATCGGCGTTGCGGTTCTGAGCGCGCGTGTCGGGTTGCTCGGAAAGTGGCAGGGTGAGCCAGAACTCCGTGCCATTCTCGCGGCTCGATAGACAGCCGATGTCCCCGCCGTGCAGTTCCACGATGTTCTTCGCGATGGTGAGACCGAGGCCGGTGCCGTCCTTCTTCTCCGTATAAAAGGCTTCGAAGATTCTATGGCGCAGACTTTCGTCGATGAAGCTGCCGCTATTGCCGATCCAGAGCTTGCAGAAGCCTGGGTCGTCGGCCAGAGGCTCCGAGCGAATCCAGATCGCCCCCGAGGCGCCGGTGGCGTGTATCGCATTTTGCACCAGGTTGGCGAGGACCCTGCTGACTTTGGCTTCGTCGCCGTGAAGGTAGCGGCCGTGTTTGAGCTCGAGGCGCAGACTCAAGGCCGGTTGCTCCGAGGCCAGCTGCTGCTCGCTCAGGACGTCGTCAAGCAAGGAGGCTAGTGAAAAAGTCTTTGAGCCATGCCCCTCGGCGCCAACGCACAAGACATCACTGATCATGCTGTTGACGGATCTTAGGCTGGTCTCCACCTGCAGCGATACTTCAGCCGCGACCTGACGCATGGTCGTGTCGTCGCTTCGGAGAATTCGCTCCACGCCGAGTTGCAGACGACTGAATGGCTTGCGGACGTCGTGGGCCATCATTTGTGCGGCCTTGCCCAAAGCGGCGTAGCGCTCCGACTCCAGGACATATTTTTCCATCGCCCGCGTCTGAATCATGGCGACGGCGAGGTCCAGGTATTTGGTCAGGCGGGTGTCGAAGTTCGAACGATTGAGCGCCCGACGCAAGTGAAACTCCAGCCGTTCCCGCCCGGTAAAAATACTCAGCCTGGTTTCGTCGTCGGCAGTTTCATTGATCTGGTAAGCTGCGGCTTCCAGGCACGGCGATGTATTCAAGACACAGCTCTCCGCGGCAAAAATTGCCTGCAAGAGCCGGCAGGAGCCCTCTCCGAGATCCTTCTCTTTATTCAAGAGGATCATCAGGTCGATGGTGCCGAATTCACCCTTTTGGCGAATGAGCGAGGCGTCCGCCACGAGGGCGTGTTTGGCGGTCGAACTGTAATCGATGAAGTCGAGGAGCCGCGAGAACCTCCTGACCGTCCGCTGGGCAGCGTCTTTGTAGGTTGCCAGCCCGAGGCGGCTGTCCTCGAAGTCACCCGCGACGTAGTTTGCCAGGATTCTGAGCACTTTGATCTTCAGCGAGATGCCCGGCGCGCCATGCACCGCGTGTGCCACCGCCGCCAGATCTTTCTTGATCGTGCGGACGATCTCCGTTTGGCGGCCGAGGTCCGGATCCATGAGCAGGCAGCGGAGGACGATTTCGGCATTGAGTAAAGTCGCCTCGGCCCGATGAAAGCGGGCACCAGGTATCGTCACCAGATAGCTCCGGGCCCGATGGGCGTCCTGGAGCGCGCTTTTCGTCTGCCCGAGTTCCAACTCGGTCAGCGCCCGAACGAAGTGGTAGCGGCTGCGTTCGATCGAGACGGTGTTGCTTTCGTAATACGATTCGGAGTTGATCAGTTGCGACCGTGCCGAGTAAAAATCGCCGTTAATCGCGGCGATCAATGCCCCGTAGGCCGACGTGCGCAGGCCGAACTTGCTGTCAAATTTCTCGCCCAGGATCGATTTCAGACGCTTGGTGTCGGCAAACAGCCCGTCTTGATCCAGGCTCTCCATCGAGTAGTGAAGCCGCATGGTCCTGGCGAACATTTCGATCCATAGGTAGGGCGAGGCGGCCAGACAGGCGAAAAGTCGGTCAAAGGCCTGGCGGGAGTTGCCGTGGTAGCCGGCATAGGTCTCATGCAAGGCCAGGATGGCAAGAATTTCCAGGTAATAGAGGTAGGGTCGTGACGGCTCGGCATTGGTATCCATGCCGCCTTTGGGGGCTTCCGACACGGCGACCGATTTCCTGAGCAGGTCGAGGCCCAGATCATAGCGGCCGCACATGCCGGCAAAGTGGCCCTTCAGTCCCATGATGTAATTGCGATCAACGGCAAAGCGCCGGGTCCTGGGACAGAGCCCGTGAAGGAGCGCCGCCGTCAACAGACCACTCTTG
>JAYWBY010000181.1:0-2099 GCA_043781115.1 Pseudomonadota bacterium | reverse complement strand
GATCGTCGGGATGCAGCCCGCGGTCGCCATCACGCTCGTCGAGCTCGGCATGACCCTGAACGGGATTCGTACCGCTCTCAATGTCGACAGAGGCATGGACGTCCTGCGCAACAGCCTAGAGGGGACGGCATTTGCCGGCGCGAGGAATAGAGATGCAGGTTACGAAGTCTGAGACGCTTCCGATCGAGACCGAGATCGACGTCGTGGCCGTCCGCCGCAAAGTCAAGACTTGGTCCGTGGACTTGCGCTTCAGCATGCTCGATCAGACCAAAATGTTGACCGCGGCTAGCGAACTTTCGCGCAATACACTGATCCACGGTGGTGGCGGCGCGGCAACGCTGGAAATCTTGGACGATGGCGGCAAGCGCGGCCTTAGAATCCGATTCGTCGATACGGGCGGCGGTATTCCGGACGTGCAGTTGGCGATGACAGACGGTTACACGTCGAAGAACGGATTGGGCCTCGGCCTGAGCGGCAGTAAACGGTTGGTCACCGATTTCGAGCTACAAACGAAGGTCGGCGAAGGCACGACCGTCACCATCACCAGATGGAACTAAGGCGCCTGATGGGACCGAGCGAGAACTTCCAAATCAGTGAGGAATCCCGGATCGGCTCCGCGCGTCGTGCCGGAGTCTACCTTGCCGAGGAGTTGGGGTTCGACGAAGTCCGTTGTGGAAAGGTTGCTCTCGTCATCACCGAGGCCGGTACCAACCTGGTCAAGCACGGCGGTGGTGGCGAGCTCGTCCTTCAGGTCGTTCAACGATCCGGGGGCAGGTGCTTGGAAGTACTAGTGATCGATCGCGGTGACGGGATGGCGGATACGTCCGTCTGTATGCGCGACGGATATTCGACGAGCGGCACTCTCGGCGGGGGACTAGGTGCTATCGCACGGCTCTCGGACGCCTTCGACATCTTCTCCGAAGTAGGCAAAGGCACCATTATCGTCGCCAAATTTTGGCAGCCGACCGCGGCGGCGAAAACGAGCGCCTTTGACGTCGGATCGCTGCAATTGGCCTATCCTGGCGAGGACGTCTGTGGCGATCAGTGGGCGACATACCAGGACGGAAGTCGGACCGTGTTCGCGGTGGTCGACGGGTTGGGGCACGGCCCTGAAGCCGCGAATGCATCGAAGAAGGCCCTGGCCCTGTTCGAAGGGTGCTTCCACCTGAGTCCGAGCGACACGCTCAAGACCATGCATGCCCAGATGAAAAATTCTCGCGGCGCCGCCGCTGCGGTCGCGGCGATCGATCGCGAGTCGAACATCGTCACCTATTGCGGCGTCGGCAACATCGTCGGCATCATCGCCAATGACACGGCCAGCCAAAGCATGATCTCGCGAGACGGAACCGTCGGGTACATCGCGCCAAGCTTTCATGATCACAAATATGTTTGGTCCCCGAGTAGCGTCTTGATCATGCACTCGGACGGCCTTTCGTCGCGGTATCGTCCCGATAGTTTGGGTCGCTCCGTGTGCCACGATCCGGGCGTGATCGCGGCGCTCTTTCTGCGCGATTGCAAGCGCGCACGCGACGACATCACGGTGCTCGTCGCCAAGGAGCAGGGAACGTGAAACCCGACTCAACGCGAACACTACACGTCATGGACCTCAAGTTCGAGCATGACGTCGTTCTCGCTCGGCAACGGGCGCGACAAATTTCCGCTAAGTTGAAGTGTTCCGAGCAGGACCAGACTCGTCTGGCCACGGCCGTGTCGGAGATCGCACGCAATGCGTTCAAATATGGCAAGACGGGGCGCGTAACCTTCTTCATCGACGTTCAGTCTCCACCCATGCTGTGGGTCAAGGTCGAGGATCAAGGCTCCGGTATCGCCAATCTCAACGACATTCTCGCCGGTCGATACGCCTCGAAGACCGGCATGGGCGTCGGCATCATCGGCACGAAGCGACTGATGGACGCGTTCGAGATCGAGTCGGCGCCCGGCAAGGGGACCGTCGTGTCCATGGGCAAGGAGCTGACTCATCGGTCGGAAGCGATCACGGCGGCCGACGCCGACCATGTCGTATCGGCGCTCGCGGAGTGCGCGCCCGGCGACGCGTTGTCGGAGGTCAGGCGTCAGAATCGCGAGATCATGCAAATGCT
>JAYWBY010000180.1:0-6043 GCA_043781115.1 Pseudomonadota bacterium | reverse complement strand
GCATCGCGTCCTGCTCCTCAGTCCGGAGTCACCCGAGCGGATTACCTGGCGTCCGGATTTTTATCAAGGTCAGGATCTAAACTACGCCTCCCATACCCTCCCGGCCATTCAATGGCTGCGCCTCTTGATCGAACTCGGCCAGGCTCCTTTATTCGAGGAGGCCGTCAAAGCCTTCGACCGAGATCAAACCATGCCTTGCACGCTCGTCAACTCGGCCCTGGAGATGCTGGTCGTGAATACCTCCGGGAACGCTGCATTCAAGGACGCGCTCGACCTCGTAACCAACCTTCAGGCACGCAAGCGTTGCGTTCCTTAAAGCTAGAAGGCTTCTACCCATTGATGTCGAACTAGGTCCAAGACGTTTTGAGGATTGGTGGAGCCAATCCCGACGTTGCCGTTGCCAGGGACGGTCATGGAAGTTGCCGCTCACCTCTGTCAAACGACCGCCGTAAGAAAGGTTGTGCGGCGCGGCTTGGGCCGTTAGCGCAGAAGCGCCCAAAACACCAAACTTCGGCGACGGTTACGGCGGTGAGCTCTGCCGTTGATTCAGGGCCGGTATCGGGTCACCTCGCACATCTTCACAATGATTGATCTATTTGCGCCCAAAAGAAAACTTATGCTTTCGGGCCTTTAACCCGAAGTAACAGTATCGACCCGGCTTTATCGAGCAAGAGAGGGAATAATGGCGAAGGTCCAGGCTCGGAATTTTTATCCTAAAGGTGCCGTTGCGCTCGTACTGGCCTATTCAAGCTTTGGCCTCACCGTAAGTTGCAAAAGTGGCAGCGACAAAGGCAGTTCCGACGGAAAAGGCGCCACCGTTGCCAGTAACGATCCCCAACCTGACAATTCCAACGGGAAGAACGACAAAGACGACGATCTCAATGTCGATGTGCAAGTCCCGATGGGTTTGGTCGACTTGGCGGCGGTCAACAACGTCATCAACGGCATGCCGGCGACGTTGGCGCAGGGTCGAGTCATAGAAGAAGGTGCTACGCCTGTCATTCCCTCACAAGAGAGGTTCCCCAATCGACTTGTGGGTACGGCTTATCACGACAACATCGACCGGTACAGTGACCCCTACCATCTCGAACGGGTGCTCTTAACTATTCCCTCCGAGACCATAGAAAACGTTTTCCGGGAATTGAAACATGCTCAACTGCTCGTCAATGCCTCGACGGGAAAAGACGGTTGGCTTGGTAGCGGCAACTTGGCAGTCAACAAAGACACGAAATCGAAGACTTTCAAGCTTGCCGCGGTGACCGGCTGGGCCACGCCTCCTGAGTATGCCGTCGTGAGCTACGACGAATCTCAAAAGTTCCCTTACATCGTCGATTTTTACCAGCATGCCAACGGCTACGTGACGACCGACGTCGAGCGGGCGGCGCGCTTGGAATTTCGCAAATTGCCGTCCTCCGAAGGCCACGCCGAGATTCGCGTGCTTCAATCCTATATTCCGAAAGATTGGCCACTCTACCGGTACTACTCGACCATTTCGTGGCAAACCGACTCGAACTCGATCAACTGCATCGAGGGCTGGGATCTCAACTCGGAAAAAGAACGGAAGAACGGCCACACGTTTCAAGAAAAATACGTCACCCAAATTGACTTGACTGACACTCTTGTCAAAGCCTACGGCGCCTACAGGTGGCGGTCGGATCACAATCTAACTGACGATCCTTGGGTGCTTGACTACCGACTTAGTGAGGCAGCCGATGGCTATCTAGACCTGTTCGCGGCCGCAGTGAGGCGCGATGGCCTCCAAGAAGGCGTGCAGGAGGTTGCTAGCTATTCACCCGAAATGGCCGAGGCCGACGGCTTCATGATGAAAGCCTCGTCGTTCGACGCCACTCACGGCGACTACTATACCGTGCTGCTGGCGAACATGCTCAAGAACTTGCGTGACGTCGGCTATAACGCCGCCTGCGGTACTCTCGGCGATACGATCAAGGGCTCATTCGCCGACCTCTCGGCGGCGCCAGCGTCGATCCAGGCACTGCCCTCCGACCTCTGCCTAACCAATGTTTCATTTAGCGATTCGACTTTCAACGCTGCCTTGCGAGAGATGTGCCTCGTCGACGCTCCCCCGATCGTAGCCGTCGGTCTCGACACGTGGGACGATCCCCTCTTGGGCCACCGCAACGACGACATACCTTTGGATTTGTGTGAACGCTACATTCATACGGAAATCACCCGCAACGCTCAAGACCTCGAAGTCGTCGACGGCAAGCTCAACGTTCTCCTTTATTCCGGCAGCCCAGCTAGTCTTCTTACGAAAACTTCGGCGTCGACAATCCACGCCGGACTGGCCAAGGAACTAAAAACCATCACTCTCGACATGAGCGCCCTAAAGAAAACGTCGGCGGCCGTGTTCGACGTACCGAAGAAAAAGGAAACCGATTTGATCTCCGCACTCGTCAAGGCGGCCGCGCCATGAACAAAAAAACACCAATGAGATTTGGCCTGCTTTTAACCAACACCTTGCTTGTATTTGGCTGCCACCCCAAATCCGCCGGGGACTCCAGTTCAGTGCCCGCAAAGACTCCGGAAGCTCCGGCGGCCGTTATCCCCGAAGGCCCGTCGTTCCCGTTGGCCCAATTGGCGGTAGACCCGTTTCAGACCCTTTGGCCCTCGTTTCCGAAGACGCTTGCCCGCGGCAAAGTTTACGATCCGGAGCAAGTACCCGTCGAATTAAGTCAAGCCGACCTTTTCGAACAACGCCTGACGGGGACCATCGAATACGACGCCATCGACATCTCTTACGACGCCTTTGGCTACGAAAGAATTTCGTTGATGCGCCCGGTCGACAACATGGAGGCAGCCGGCCAAGAGCTCCGTTACATCCGAGATCTCTTTGAACAGCTCGCTGGCCCCTCAGGTTGGCTTGGTTCCGCGAATTTGCCCGTCCCGGAAGGGGGCGAACGCAAATTCACGCTGGCACCCATCGAATCGGTTACGCCGGCCCCTGAATACGCCATCGTCTCGGCCGCGGGAACGATCGACTTCTATCAACGGTATTTTGGCGAAGGCGTCCGGCGCTACGAGAGAACGGGACGCCTGGAAGTCCAACCAGTGGAAGGCGACCCCGCTTCTTACTCCTTTACTTTCTTTCACTCCATAGTCAAACCGACCAACGTCAATTACCGGAGCTTTACGACCATTCGCTGGCGCACCGGAGCCGCGGTCGTCAACATCCTCCAGGGTTTTAAGCGTATCGGCGCCATCTCAAACAATAATTCATTTAACGAGTCGAACTGGATCAAGCTGGAAAGTGACGCGACTACATTTAGTGCCGTGGGTGGTTGGCGCTGGTCTGGTCACTACGAGGAAGATCCCAAGGATAAAGGCGACCCGTTAACCTTGATCACCAACGGCGAGATCGATCTATTCGCTATAGCGGGCAAGCCCGACAGCGACGAGGTCGTACTCAAGTTTGCCCCGCTTTTGCCTTCGCAAGTAACGGCGCTCAACTACAAGGCCCCTGCAGACTCATTCGTGAGTGGCAGTCTCGGGCGCTTGGAGCGACAAGTCGTATTGAGAACGCTCCGCGACCCCGTCACCAACGTCGACTGCGGAACGCTCGGCAGCACGATTCGGGCCGGCTTCGTCGATGCGAATAGCGCACCTGGCAGCGTAACGAACCTTCCGGACGACCTCTGTCAAACCAACAAGTCGCTCAGCGACGAAGATCTGGCGACGATCTTTGACCAAATGTGCCTCGCGGCAGATCGCCCCGTCATCGATCTCGGCCCTTTACTCAGCGAAAAGTCGGACGGCAACCGCTACGATCTTTGTGAAAGGGTCTATCATTCCGCCACGGCAAACAACCCGCTGCAATTGGATCTACACAACGACCAGCCGAGCATCGTTCACTGGCAGGACTCGATTGCTCAAGTCGGCAAAGCCCAGCCCTTGTCTGATGTCTACGCGCACCTCATGGACGTTTTAAATCCTGTGGCCGTCGATTTCGAGATCTTAAAGGGGCCGCCGGACTTCGAAGTTCCAGAACGCACGGAAACCGAGCTAGCAACGGACGCTGAACCGGCAATCGGTCCCGGCAAATAAAGAAGTTTACCCTTGAGCTCAAAGTCAGAGAAAATTCGCGCTCTATTCAACGTGAGGCCGCGACTTAGGTCTTTGGCAATTTGGGCGCTCACTTATCCCGGCATCCTGGGCTTGACGATCCTGAGTTTGGCGTCGGTTCTGACGACGACCCCGCTCGGACCTTATTTAGAAGAAACGCTTTTTATCAATCCAGCCTTCAATCTGAAGGCCGCGCTGGGTCTCCAACCAGAAGTCCCGGAAGAAATTAGAATAGTAATGGCCGACGACGCGACCCTGAAGCAGCTGGGTCGGCAACCAACCTTTGCCGAATGGCTCGCGGTGGCCGAACACTTCTTCAAACTGGGCTACCAACGAGTCATCTTGCAGGAGCCGCAGGATTTAAGTTCGACCATCGGAGCCCTCCCGGCCCATGTTCCGATTCACGATCCATTGGTCGGCCAAGAGTTGATCGTGGGGATCGTCGACGCCTCCGAATCAAAATCCATTCGCGTGACTTCGTATGAAAAAATCCCCATGAAATTTGGCTTTCAGGGCGGGGGCCCGAAGCCTGACCTGGCCCACTCATCCAAATTTCTGGTGCCGAGTACGGAAACGATGACCTTCATCGATGCTTTCGGCATCAACAACATCGACCAAGAGTCGACTTCGAAGGTATCGGCAGGTGTCGTTGCCGAGGATGGTCGGGTTTTTGCCCACCTCGGCTTACTGGTCGACAAAGATCTTCGCTGGGCCGGAGATCATTTTGTCGGCCGGCACGGTCCGGTGCCTCTCGCGCCTCAAGGCAAGCTTTTCGTAAACTTTGTGTCGATGCCTAGCATTTTGCATCGCTCGGTGCCGCTAAGGGCCTTTTTCGACAAAGGCCATGAGGCAGTAGGGCTCGTCGACGAACTGAGGGGAGATTTGATCAAACGTCTGGAGGGTGGCCGTGTAGCAATCCTTTTGCCCTCGGCCTACTCGGGATCCCGGTCCACCGTTAGTCCCATCGACGGAACGGTGCCGGCCTACCTCAACATTTTGTCCGTTGCCACCTCGTCATTGACCGGCGCATACATCAACCCGCCGGCCCCGCCGTTTCTCCTCATATGGCTTTCAATGCCTGGGCTTTTTTGGTTGTTAATGGCCAAGTCCACTCGCAAAGCGGTCATTGGAGCCTCGGGGCTCCTGATCTTGTCCGTGGTAGGGTCCCTCACGGCTTTCGTATTTCATGGTTGGATTTTGCCGGCGGCGTCCTGGGCGCTGATCATCGTGGCGTGTTCCGTCGTCAAAGCCTTGCATCACCTCTTAGTCACCGTTGGCGAAAGGGGAGCTTTGCAACACGAACTCGCGATTGGTCAGACCGTGCAATCAACCCTTCTTCCGGAGGTGCGCAAAGGCCGCATCGGTGCCTGGGAGTTCTTCGTGATTTATCGGCCCTATGGCGCCATGGCCGGCGATTGGTTTCAAATATTCGACGACAAAAAGGGTCAGGGTGTCATCGCGATCGGGGATGTCGTCGGCAAAGGTGCAAGCGCGGCCTTGGTCACCGCCACGATCGCCGGTCTTTGGTACGCGGAGGCTAAGCTCTGGGACGAAGGCGACTTCAACATCAATCGCTTCCTAAATCGCCTAAACGAGTCGATTTTCCGCGCCTTTAAGGGCTTGCAGAATTCTTCCCTTTGCTTGGCCATGCTATCGCCCAAGGCAATTCGCTTTTACCGCTCGGCAGCGCCTCGCTGGATCAGCTTGCCAAAAGGTGCTGCCCCCTGCCAATTGCGAGATACGCCGAGCGAAGTGCTCGGCATGACACGCGCGAACGTCAGCGACTGTCCTTTCGACGCCACACCGAATCCGGGCGACATCTTTGCCGCCTATTCCGACGGCGTGGTGGAGGGCAGGCGGACCCTCCGCGATTATATGGATTCAATGGCCGCGCTAGACTTTGCCAGCCCGGAGATTCTGCAGGATCTAGAGGCTTTGACTCTCAAGGTCGCCAAGTTGGACG
>JAYWBY010000179.1:0-6059 GCA_043781115.1 Pseudomonadota bacterium | reverse complement strand
TACTACGGGGCCCTCCGGCAACTCTTTGACTTTCTCGAGACGAATCTCGCCGCAAAAGTCGTCGTGGCAGCTCACCCTCGAGCCAACTACGGCGAAGGACCGGATTACTTTGGTGGCCGGCAGATATTTGTCGGAAAGAGCGTCGAACTCGTCAAAGACTCGGTCCTGGTTCTGAGCCACGGAAGCACATCGATGAGCTTCGCCGTCCTTTTCAATCGCCCAGCGACGTTTCTGGTCGGCTCGGACTTTGGGAAAGCGCCGCTCTTCGCGATGGCTATTGAGCGCATGGCCCAAACGTTCGGCAAAGACGTCGTGAACATGGCAGCCTTTACCGAAACCGACTGGGACCGGGAACTCCTGATCGACGAGGCCAAGTATCAAACTTATAGAACTCGCTACCTAAAGGAGGACGGCGCTCCCGAACTCCCCCTCTGGGAGATCGTCGCGGACTACTTGACGAGGGCTGAACCCCGGGGAGCTCATTGAGCGGCACCGATCCAAAATCCAAGCAAGGCCTCGATTCGCTCGGCAAGCGCTACGTGCACAAGGTCTTCGCAACTTCCGTGACGTCGCTGCTCTCGTTCGGCACGCAAGCTCTGGTTTCGCGAGGCCTCGGGCCCGTCGCCTTTGGTAGCTTCAGCTTCCTTACGACCTTCTTCAACTCGACCTTGAATTTTCTGGAACTCGGAACGAGCGTCTGCCTCTACACGCGCCTCTCGCAACGGCCCGGCGACTCGGGCCTCTTGTCTTTTTATGTACGCTTCTCAATTCTCCTCTGCGCCATCGTGTTACTTATCCCTGCCGTCGCCATCGTCCCCGAGGCGCGTTCCTTGATCTGGCCAGACCAAGAGGTCCGTTTCATCTTCTATGGGGCCGGTCTCGGCGTCATAACCTGGCTAGGACTGGTCGCTGCCAAAGTTGCTGACGCCCACGCCTTGACGGTCGGCCTCGAGCGGGCGCGGATGTTCCATCGCCTGGTCGGCCTTGTCATCGTAGCGGCGCTTTGGGTCGCCGGCACGCTGAATCTCACTACTTTTTTCATCTGTCAGTATGCCGTTCTGGGACTTTTCGCCGTTCTTCTCTTTCGGGTCGTGCGACAGGGACCGTACCTTCCTCAAACCTTCTCGGAGCTACGACGAACGCCTTGGCGACCTTACCTCCCCGACTTTTATGTCTACTCGCGTCCTCTAGTCGTCAACAGTCTCGTCGCATTTGTGGTGACGGTGTCCGACCGCTGGATCCTGCAGAGTTATGGCGGCAGCGCGCAGCAGGGCTTCTACGGCTTTTCCTACCAGATTGGGGCGCTCTGTTTTCTGTTTTCGGGCGCCATGACGCCCTTGCTTACGCGAGAATTCGCCATTGCTCACGGAGAGGCGAACGCTGCGCGACTCGGTGAACTCTTCCGACGCTTTATTCCGGCCCTATACTCCGTCGCCGCGGTGCTATCGTGCTTCGTTGCCATCAATGCGAAGGAGATCGTCGTTCTCCTGGGGGGCGAGGCCTATGCTAGTGCCTTTGTTCCCGTCGCCATCATGGCGATGTATCCCGCTCACCAGACTTATGGGCAACTGAGCAGCTCGATTTACTACGCGACGGATCGAACCAAAATCTATTCCAACATATCGATCCTGGCCGCCGTGCTTTCCGTACCGATTACTTTTTTCTTCGTCGCCCCGAAGTCCCTTGGCGGACTGGATCTAGGCGCAACGGGGTTGGCGCTGAAAATGGTTTTCGTCCAGGTCCTGATCATCAACATTTTGCTCGTCATCAATACGCGGTATCTGAAGATGGGCTCCGGCTTTTTCCTGGTTCATCAGCTGACGTCCGTCGGCGCCTTCCTCGCCGCCGCCTGGGCGGCCAAATGGGTCTTCGACTTCGTTTTAGGACCTTCGGCCCATCAGCTCGTCCACCTGGGCCTTGCTGGGATTCTCTACGCCGTCCTCGTCACGACCGAGTCTTTTCTCGCACCTTATTGGACCTTTGGCCTGTCACGGCAGGACTTGAAGCAGCTTGTGAAAGCATTGCGGGAAAAGGCCTCTACGTTCAGGCGCAACAGGACCTCGTAATCTTGCGTCCGCCTGGTTTTTGTAATACTCAAAGTCAATGGAATGGATGACTTAAACAACTCCACGGGATGACGAGCGACATGCGGGTGGTGGCACTACTACCGATCAAAGGCAACAGCGAGCGGGTTCCAGGAAAGAATTTCCGGAGCTTCAACGGCAAGCCGTTGTTTCGGTGGATCCTCGACACGCTGCTCAGCGTTCCCGCTATCGATCAAATCGTCATCAATACCGACGCGCAAGACCTGTTGGCCGCCGGCGGCTTGCCGAAAACCAACCGCCTGGTTCTGCGTGATCGCCGACCCGAAATTCGGGGCGACTTGGTCAGCATGAATAAAGTATTGGCGGATGACGTTCAGAACGTTCCGGCCGACATCTACCTCATGACCCACGCGACCAATCCGTTGTTGTCTTCGTCGAGCGTCGCAAAAGCTCTCACGACCTATCAAAAATGCTTAGCCGAGGGAACTTGCGACTCCTTGTTCACTGTCAATCGGGTGCAGACTCGCTTCTACCGAGCCGACGCGACACCGGTGAACCACGACCCCGACAACCTCGTCCGGACCCAAGACCTTGAGCCCTGGTTCGAGGAAAACTCCAATTTGTACCTGTTCACCGCCGCCAGTTTTGCCAAGACATCCGCCAGAATCGGCAAGCGACCGATGCTGTTCGATCTCCCCCGGCATGAGTCGATCGACATCGACGACCAATGGGGTTGGGATTTAGCCGAACTATTGGCCAAGGCCCAATACCGAGAAACACAATGAGCAAAAGCCAAATGGACGGAAAAAGTAGCATGGGCTACCTAGAGTCACTCGAACCGATTCTCCTCGAAGAGCGCGCCGACATCGAGCTCATCGATCGCTGGTTGAAGGTCCTCAATTGGCCGAACGGTTGGCACTACGATCTGGACATCATTTGGACCTTGAGACAATTGCGCCAACGCAACATCGGCCGTGGCGCGACGATTTTGGACGCCGGCGCCGGCCTCGGAATCACGCAGTTTTTGCTCGCCTCGCTCGGCTACAACGTCGTAAGCCTCGATTTTACGCTTAGGAAGATTCCCGAGTTTACCAAAGGGATTTTCAAGATCGTGAGCCAGCAAGAGTCTTATGGCGACGGGGACCACGAATACATGCGCTTTATGACTTACGGTCAGAAGGCGGCACCGGCATCGCGGTCACTTCTCGACATGGCCGGCAGAGCCGTGTCGCACCCAGGGCGAGCAGCGCATGTCCTTCGTCAGGCGCTGAAGAACCGCCTCAATGTCTCGTACCTGCTCGAAAAGAGCCGGGACCACTCGGACTTTGGCACGATCACGTTTCTGCGCGGCAGTTTCAATGCGATTCCTCTCCCCGACGAAAGCGTCGACGCACTGGTGTCGATCTCTGCATTCGAACACAATAGCTACAAGGACATGCCCGTCGCTGCTCGCGAATTTCAGCGGGTCGTAAAGAAGGGCGGCCCGGTACTCGTGACGACGAGTCTCGCCAAGGACAAAGACTGGTACTTCGAGCCTTCCAAAGGCTGGAACCTGACTGCCAGCTCATTGGCTTCTTGGTTCGCGGTGGACGATGTCTCCCGCTGTGCGTTCGACCGCTCGATGGAAGCCATTCGGGGTTCGGCGCCCTTCCGAAACCGAATCAACGGATTCTATCGACATGACGGCAACAACGGCCTGCCGTTTGGGCGCGTTGAAGACGCCAAATACGTCCCCGTGGCGGTGTGCAAACCACGCGCTTCGCTAAGCCCTGTTACGGCACCGTGAAGGTGATCGAGGCTTCTTCGTGTCCCGATGTGTTTCTTTCGCCAGACATCCGGTAGGTATTCGCTCCCGGCTTGTGAATTGTCTGTGAGGCGGTCCATCTACCGCCAACACAAGGCGTCTTCTGAAAACCTAACTCTTCGAAGATCGTGACGACGCCTTTGACGCACGATCCCGTCAGAGAAATCGTTTGGCCCGAGGCGACTCCCGTCAAATCCGGCATTTCGATGGTCGGCGACTTGGCCGACGGCACGCGGGTAACCGAGATCTTGGTCGTATGAAGCATGCCATCAGAATCCCGAGAGTTAAGTTCAATTTCATTTTCGCCGTCCAAGAGCACGACTTCGCCAGCCCACCGATGCGACTTCGGATCTTCGGACGTCACGGTGCCTTGCGAGATAGAAAGGTCGTCGGTCCCCTCGGGATAGCGGCCAGACACCTTTGTGGTCGACTCGGCCGTCGTGAAATTTTCCACGTCGAAAGCAAGCCTGGTCGCCGAGACGACTTTCAGGCTGTCTAGGTGTGAAGGGAAGATGTTGTGATTATACATGAATTCGAAGTTCACCTGCGCCTTGTCAAGACTTGACGCTTCGTCGCACAGGCGAATCGAGAAATCGTAGCGACCCCAAGAGAAGTCGGGGGAATCAGTCCACAAATGGAGGTCTGGCGACGGCAATAGGGCGTCGTAGTCACCCTCGAGTGTCAGCGGCGTTCGATGTCCATTCTTGGGTCTTGGGAAAGGGAAGAGAGACTCGTGGTCGGGCGAGAACAAGTAGATTCGCCCTGCTGAGGACAATCCAGAAACTGCCGACTCGACCATTATGTAAGGAGAGGAAACGTCATAGTCGCGGCAAGCAAGACCGTCCTCTTCTTCACTTTCCCGCCCTAGAAATTGGGCGAAACTTAGCTTGGCCCGGCCGATGTATTCGTGGGCAAATTGCGTGTAATCGCCACCATCGTCCATCCACCCTATGCGCGGAATCTTTGCTAACGCTAACGGCTCGTTCGTGAAAACGAGCTCGTCTTCAGCAAGGAGAGTGAGCGCAGCGTTGCCGAAAGACCCGTCATCAAATCGCTTCAACGGGTACGTGCCATAGATCGCCAAGTTATCCGGACTGAATAAATCACGATAATAATCGACGGAGAAGTCGAGCACGGAGCCTTGCAGGAAGTTGCTGTGAGCGGCATCCGCAAAGAACGTGCCACCCTCGGTTACCACTTGCGTCGATACGTGGGCCGGCGCTTTGAGCACGTTGACTTCGAGTCCAGCGTCGCGAAGGAGAGTCGCTTGAATCGGCCAGTTGATATCCGAACAGCATCCAAATGAATACGAGAGCGTATTCTTAAGTAACGATGCCTGATTCCGAACTAGTTCGGAGGGTGCCCCCATCGAGCAAAAATGATCGAAAGCCCCGGATGTCCATTGCCAAATCGCCCGGGCCTTGCCCTCTTCGCTCTCAGTGGCTTTGCCGGGAGTTATCATGTCATCGATCATTCGCGACGCATCGAAACTTCCGACCAAGTAGCGCTTGCCGTCGTCAGCAAGCGTAAATCCCCTGACGCAGGTCTGGCTGACGTTTTTCAGGACGATCGAATCATCATCGCTTCGGGCCATGCTGATCGCTTTGTCGACCTGATCGTCGAACCCAAGGGCCGGCGAGCAGGGGTCGTAAGGCGTCGCGATCGGATCTTCGGCCGAACTGGCAGAATAGCCAGACGGTCGGCCGTTTGGAAAGGAACTGGTTTGAGGGTCGTGCTGGGGCCGGCAGCCCATGATCGCTGTGGGGAGCAGGATCGCGATCAGAAAAGCAGGGCCGGTTGGTTGAATGGACTTCATAGTCGACTTTTCGGTAATCGGGCTCAATTGCTTAGCTTTTCGAGTGCATCATTTGTAAAGTTAGGTAGTTGAACTCCTGCCGTCAAGGTCAGATTGGCATGGATTCAGGGCGAAAGCGCCGTTACGATTGGTAACATTTCCAATAGTTGTCCCCCGCGGAGACCATGAAAGGTACTCCTCGTATGAAGTCCCCCCACATAGAACGACGCGGAAGGCTGCTTTTTGCCTCCGTCGCAATCGCTGGCTGGGTCATCGTACTGGTCGCCCTTGTCCTGAAAACCCCTCAAGACTGGTGGTTTGAAGACGACCCGAACCTCTACGTCGGCGCCATGAACTCTCCGGATCCTATCGGCGCTTTTGCTGATCGGGAGTTCATCAAGCATCACAGCATGGG
>JAYWBY010000178.1:0-2110 GCA_043781115.1 Pseudomonadota bacterium | reverse complement strand
TTTCAGTAATTCGATTACGTAGGGTGTCCTGAATTACCTGAATTAAACTGAATTAAATCTTGTTTTTATTGGATTTTTTCATAATAACTTGCAATATTTTATTAAAATGTTATAACTATTCTTACTTCGATAGTATTACTAAAACTTCCTCATATATATCAATATATTCCCCCTAAGGAGACGCCCCATGCTGAAATCTTTTTTCGCCTCCATCGCGGTCGTTGGTCTCACCCTCGCCACCACGTCGCAAGCGACCACCGCCAGCTGGAAAGCGACCGTCATCAAGGACATCGACGTGTCACCGGTGAACGGCGGCATCAATCCTGATTCGTTCGCCTATCACATCCGCGCCACGGTCCTCGCGGGCAGCAACCCGTGCGAAGCGCGCGGCGTTCAGCTGGCCTTCTCGCAGAAGAAGAAGGACGGCACGCTCACTTTGACGCCGGTGAAGAAGGTCCCCCGCGGCCAGCGCATCTGCACCCGGGAGTTCCAGCCGGTTTACCGCAGCATTGAAACGACGGTCCACGGCTTGGCGATCGACATCACCGACGTCGTCATCGCCAACCTCGGCGAGCTCGGCAATCTCACCAGCGTCAGCGAAATCACCGGCGCCGGGTCCGAAGAGCAAACGGTCACGGGCACAATGACCCGCGTCATGGCAATTGGCGGCGAAACTACGGGCTGGGCCCTCGTGCTCGAAAGCGGCACACAAGTCGAAGTCGACCTCGCCACCAACAACCTCGACCACGACGCCGAGGCCTTCGACGGTCAAAAACTCAAGGTCACGGGCACCTACAAGACTTTGCGCGGCGTCGAGACCCCTAGCCGCCAAGTCCTCGAAGCTTCGTCCGTCGAAGCCGCCGACTAAGCGCGAACCATGAAACTCCTTGGCGAAAAGCCGGGGAACTGCCAACCCCTCAAACTAGTCGCCAGCGATAAATCGCGGCGACTAGTTTAGTCTTGCCAGCGGAGCGCCGAAGCTCTTGCATGCATGGACGCTTTGAAATCTCCGGCAGTCAGGTCGTGGTCGTCGACCCGAGCAGCGGCACGCGCTCGCTGATCACCGACGCCTTGCGAGACTTCGGCGTCGCCAACGTCGTCGGGTGCGCCAACCTCCAGTCGGCGCTAGAGATCCTCGAGGTCGAGCGCATCAACTGGATCATTGCGCCTTTGACGGTCGACGGCGACGACATCAACGCCCTGCAACTTCTGAAGCTTTGCACCAGTCAGCCTGAACTCCGCCAAACCCGGATAACGTTGATCGTCGACGACGACGTCACCGTCCTGGCCGACGCCTACGAGCTAGGCCTCTTGTCGCACATGCGCCGCAGCCAAAACGCCTCCGACTGGCAGGCGCAGGTCGCCGACTTTTCGAAGCGCCTCGAAGCCGCGAGCTACAGCAGCTGCCTCTGCGCCGCGTCCTACATTCGCCCGCTGTTCGCCGCCGGTTCGTACCTCGAACGGCTCGTGGCCTTCGAACGCACCTTGCTGACGCTCTTCCCCGGTCAAGCCGCCTTGCTACTCCACTTGGCGGAAGCCCTGGCGCTCAAGGGCGACAAGGAGCAAACCGCCGCCGTCGTCCGGCAGGCCGCATTCCTCGGCGTCAAAGGCTCGGCGATGCAAAAGCTCGCCGAGGAATACCCGGGCGACACACCAACCGGCGCCGCCACGGAAGGCAGCCCCGTCAACCTCCTCGGCGTCCAGTCCGCGGTCGTCGTCGACCCGGACGACTCGGTCCGCCATCAAATCGGCGAAGTTTTGAAAAGCCTCGGCATCACCAACGTGCAATCGTTCGGCTCCGCCACGGAAGCCTGCTCGCAAATAGAGGCCTCGCCGGCTCCCGACCTGATCATCATGGAGTGGCGCCAGCCGGAGCTGCCCGGTCCCATCTTGATCCAGAAGGTTCGGCAAGCAGGCCACCTCGCAACGCCCGTCGTCGTCGTCAGCTCGCTAGTGAAACCCAACGACCTGCCGCTGCTGCGCGAAATGAGCGTCTCGAACATCTTGAAGAAGCCCGTCGACCGCGACGACATCGTCCAAACCCTCATTTGGACCGTGCAAGAAGCGCGCGCTCCAACGACTTCGCAGGCTCTCGAGCGCAAAATCAGGG
>JAYWBY010000177.1:0-15812 GCA_043781115.1 Pseudomonadota bacterium | reverse complement strand
GACTTCGCCGCCGATCAAGAGGCATTTGCCTTGACCGACCTTAGCTTCCTTGTTTTCTTCGTCGAGCGTCGTCGCTTCCTGGAAGTTGGCCATCGCCGCTTCGGTCTGATTGTTGTTGAGGAAGGCCTCGCCTAAGTCGATGAGCCGGTCGACGTTGTGCGGGTTGACGATTTTGGCTTTTTCAAGCAGCGCGATCGCCTTCGGAAACTCGCCTTTGTGCATGAGGCAGCGGCCCATGAGATGGAGCGCGCGGATATTCGGCGGGTCGCCCGTCAGGTAGGGCGCCAGCAACTGCTCGGCCTGGTCCCAGCTGCCCTCGTAGATCAGGTTCTCGGCCAGTTCGAGCGCTACGCGCTCTTGGCCAGGCATCTTGTCGTAGAGCTCCATGAGCATCGGCGTCGCGACTGCCCAGTCGTCCTTGCCTCGCGCCACCGCCACCTGCAGCATCACTTCCCGGATCGTGGTCGTCGACTCTTCCTCATGGATCAATTCCTTGAGGCAATCGTGCAGCGTTTCCGCCGCTAATGGGCCGGCGTGAATTTGCGACACGCCGAACTCGGCGCCGGCGGCGACGACGTTGGTTTCGATCTCGTCGATGACGAGCAGGATCGGCCGCGTCTCAATCTTGAAGTGGCCGCGGACGGCGCCTAAGACTTGGTTGACCTCTTCCGAGCCGAGGGCCCAATCGATGACGAGTATCGCATTCTGCTGCTTGATCAAAGTCTCGATGCACTCGTCGCGGGACTTCGGCAGCACCGGCTCCGGCATGCCCAATGCCTTGAGTTCCTTGACGACGGCGGTCTTCAGCTCGGCACGTTTTGAGTGCACGACCGGAGAAACCTGCTTGACGTTCGTATTGGCCATAATCAATAGCGTAGCACAACCAACTTGAAAATACCCACTTGAACGGGGGGTTACCCCCCAACGCGCGGACCCGGTGAAGTTCCGGCGCGGTTTTGCCGATAGGGAAAGTATGAATAAGAATAATCTCGGGCCATTTCGCCTTCGTTCTCTGGCTGGTTTCGGCCGGTATGGACTCTTTCTGTTCGTCGCGCTCTTTGCCTTCGCCTGCTCTCAGGCTGACCAGCAAGGCAAGTCGAAGAAGAAATCGAGCGACAAGGCCGGCGCGTCGGACGATGACGACGATTCGGGGCCGGGAACCAACACCAAAAAGAAGACCGGAGCCAAGGACGACGACCCGCCGGACCTCGGCGACGACGACGATTCCGCGAAGGCCGACGCTACCGTGGCCGCTTTGGTGAAGGAGTGCGGCGGCGACGGCGTCACCAACGCTCCCGCAGATAAAGTCATCTACGAAAAGAACTTGAAGAGCCTACCCATCACCAAGACGCAAAACGTCATCATTCTCACGATAAGCGCGACGATCGAAACCGACCTTCACATCAAGGTCACCGGCAAGGAAACCGTCCAAGAGTCCAAGGTCAACATCGTCAAACTGACCCCGGACTCCACGCTGACGCGGTCGACGGCCGAGAAGCAGACGGCCGCCGCCTCCGGCACGACGACTCTTACCAACGTACCGTTCTCCGACTACCAAAACCTCGGCAAGGACAAAGCTTGGGACGGCGTCTTGTGCACTTTCGTGCCGGTCACCAAGGTGCTCAATGAGCGCGGCGGAAAGAAGACGATTGCGACGTTTTCGCCCCCCTTACCTTCGTCCGTGTCACCGAAGGCCGACGCCAAACGCTACGAAACCGAGATCGGCGAAAAACGCGTCTTCAGCGACATCGTCGCCAAAATCGCCGAATCGGACAATCCGGACCTGCAAGGGAAGACCTCGATTTCCGGCACGATAACCGTCGAAAAGGTCGACGCCAAGCAGTCGGTCGACGATGGCGCGGGCGGCAAAAAGGAAATCGACTCCGACCTCGCCTATAAAATCACCTATGACTTCGGCAGCCCTGCGGCGACCTTCGCCTTGGGTTTTCCGCCTGAAGTGACCTACTTCATCAGCCACTCGAAGAAGGACTTGGTCGCCAACGTCGTCGACACGACGGCGACCGGAACCAACGGCGCCGTCGTGATCTTCGTCCACTGACCGAACGGGCCCTTCAGCCCGTGGGCGCACGCTGACTCAGCGCCGCGCCGGCTTGCGTCAGGATCCGGATCTGCAACGTCTCCGCTTCCACGACCAAGTCCCGCATCAGGGGCTCGAGACGGTTCAGCAAGAGGCGGGCGCAGGCTTTCCAGTCGGAATTGGCCTTGGCCATCTTGAGGCCGACTAAAACGCGCTTCAGCAACGCGGCGATGCCTTGCGTCGCGGCGGCGTCGACGTGCAGCGGATCAATCAAGCCGGCGACGTGCGCGATCAGATCGAGGATCAGTTCGAGGTCGTTAGTGACCGAGTCTAACTCCGATGGGCGAGCCTGGGCGCGAGCCTGCCAACATTCGACTGCCAAGACTTTCAGTCCGGACAAGATCACCGCCGCCAAGTTGCGCATGGCGTCGATGGTCTGGACGGTGAGCTCGACCGGCGAATCGATCTGGATCTCGAGCTTCGAAGCGTCCGTCAGCTGGGCAGCGAGCTGCTCCGGCGTGACGTTGTCGCCGACGACGCGCTCGTCCAAGGCGACGCGGGTCACCGTATGACCAGCGGGCACCAGCGTTTCCTCGACCCAACGCAAGGCGTCGGCGAGGGTTTTCACTGGCACCGGGACCGGCACCTTTTTGGCATTGATGATGACGCGTTTTAGCATGGGCCTTCTAACCGTTAGCCGTTCGAGGTCTCCGCCGTCTGACCCTGAACGTGGGCCAGCTGTTTCTGCAGCGCTTGCGCCCGCTCGTTGTAAGGATCGATGGCGATGATGCGCTCCACCAAATTCAACGCGGAGACGTCCTGGCCGCTCCGGTGGCGAATGGCCGCCAAGGTGAAGAGCATGTTGTGGTCGTGCGGGTGCGCCGTCAGGTAGTTTTCGAGACTCTGGTCGGCCTCGGCGAACTTGTTGCGCTCGTTGGCAATCTGCACGAGGGTGAAGATGGCGGCGGTGTTTTCCGGGTTGACGCCGAGCGACTTCACGACCCAGCGGCTGGCTTCGTCGATTTCGCCCATGCCCTGGAAGGCCAGGCCGAGACCGAGATTCGCCATTTCGTCTTCCGGAGCCAAGGTGATGGCCTTTTGGAAGTGGATGACGGCGGACTCGAAAGACCCTTTGACGAGACCAACGGTTCCGAGACCGATGTAGGACTTCGGCGCATAAGGGTCGAGGTCGATCGCCTGGGTGTAAGCCGTTTTGCCGGCGTCGCCGTCGCCGAGTTTGGTGAAACAGTCACCGATCAAGCGCAGCAAGTTGGCTTTGTGATGGACCGGGATTTCCTTCAACCGGAAGATCGACTCGATCAAGTCGATCGCGGCGAGGTATTGCTTGGAGAAGACCAGCGACTCGGCCTGGAGCACTTGGTGGTCCAAGGCCGCGAAGTCGACGGTCGGCGTCGCCTTATAAATCTGAGCGAAAACTTCGCTCATTTCCGCGGCGACTTTCGATTTCTTGTTTTTGTAGGCTTGGGCGCTTTTGATGGCGACGTCTTGGCGCAGGTTTGGCGCGAAGGCGGCCTTCTTGATGGCCTTGGCCAAGCTGTCGACCGAGCCCAAGCAGAAGTCCAAACGGTGCTTACCTAGATACTCCTCGACGAGCGGACCGCGCGGCGTGAGCACCGGCACGTGGTTGGCGATGGCGGTGACGAGGCGATAAGGGTCGCCTTCGAGGCGGTCTCTGGCAGGATTGGCGGCGAAGAATTGGCAATCCGCGGCGGTCATCACTGTCTCAAACGCAGCGCGGCTCGGCGCGACGTAGACGGCATGGCGGTCGAGGCCTAAGATCACCAGGCGGTCGCGGAGCTCGGTCGAAAAGCTGCCGATGCCGCAGAAGACGAGCTTGGTGCGCGCCGCCAGCGATTTGTCGAGCTGCTCGAGAAGCTTCAAGGCGTGGACCAAGTCGAAGAGCGACTCTTCCCACTCGATCTGGCCGAAGTGGGCGATGACGAAGTCGGTGTCGGCCAGGCCGAGCTGGGCGACGGCCTTGGCGCGGGCCTTGCCCGTCCGCGTCGCGCGCCCTTCGACGAAGGGCGCGAAGGTGATCAAGCGGCTGGCTTCGATGCCCTCGACGCGTAGGGCCGCGGCGACGGCGTCCGACTGGACGAGAAAGGCGTCGGCGGCGTTGGACACTTCGTCGCGGATGGTCCGCATATGGGTGATGTCTTCACCCGGGAAGGACGTCAGGTTGTCGACCCAGCAAACGAGGCGGAAGCGGTTGCGCCATTTCGCCTTCACCACTTGGTAGGCGTACATGCCTAGGCGTTCTTTGACGACCACGACGTCGAAGCCCGTCAAGGCCTTCTCGAGGCCCGGCAGGTAGGTCGGGTTTTCATTGTGGTCCGGCAGCGCGATGCAGGCCAGATTATCGAAGCGACTGGTCTGCGTCAGGTAACCGCAGATCGACTCCGACGTGATGACGGTGATGTCGTACTCGCCGTTCAGCAACAGGAACTGATCGATTTCCTCGACGGTGGGCAAGGTGCCGTAGACGAGAGCCAGCTTCTTCTTCGCGGCGGGGGCCATGATTTCTCCTTCTAGGCCGTCTTCTCGAAGTTCGGTTGATCCGGACTTCCTGAGCGGTAACGGCCGATCTTCTGACGTGCTTCCCGGATCTTCTGAAAGAGCTGCCCCGTCTTGGCGTGGGCTTCGCTGAGTTCCGACTTGAGTTCACGTTCCAAAACCAGGATCTCTTGCCAAAGCCCTTGGGCCTTTTCGCTCAGTCTCAGGTCCTTGCCTTCGGCCAGCGCCAGCGCGTCCTTGGCCCTGAAGTTGTGAAACGCGGCGTTGCGTTTCGTCAGGATCTTACTCGCTTCGTCGAACCGCCCGGCTTTCAAGGAGGCCAAGGCCGCCTTACCACGCTCGAGGTAGACAGCCAGTGCTTTACTCGCTTGGTGAGCGAAGTCTTGCATGGGCCTTCAAGCCGCCGCACTATTCGGGTTTACGGGTGATCTATTAACATTGTAGGGCATCCTTTTCCCGCCTGTCAAAGACGGCGGGCAAGAATGCGGCCGAGGCCTTGGGCTTTGTCGAACCCCCAAAATACGCCAAAGAGCGCAAGGAATTCAGAAGGTCGTCACCGCTGGCTGCTCCATCGAGCCGCGCACTTGCATGGTGAGCTGGCCTTCGCTCGTGGCACTCCCGGTCATCGCGTCGATCAAAAAGCCGAATTTTTCCTTCAAACCCTTGTTCAACTTGAAGATGATCTTTAGGTCTAAGAGCGACGTCAGGGGCACTTGCTTCAACGTGATCTTGCCGTCCGTCAGGAGTTCCAGCTCGTCGGAGACAAAGCCGGAGGACTTGTCGAGGACGACGCTACCGGCTTCAACTTTAGCTTTGATCTGGGCCTTCTTGAATTCCTGGTCCGGCAGGCCTAACGACGGGTGACTGAGTTTCAGGATGGCCTTCGCCAGCGAAATCTCCGCGGAGCCCGTCGACTGGGTCGGGTTCTTGACGTCCAGATTGAAGTCGGCGTTGCCATTCAGCATGCCCGAAACGCCGATTGCGGATAAGAGCGGCGCCACCATGGGGTTGGCGGTCGGCGAACTCGCGGCGTTGTTCAAGGCGAAGGTCACGATGTCGTCGAGGGGAAAGTTTTTCGACTCGAAGCGAAAATGCTTCGGCACCGGCTGGCCCGAAATGAGGTCGAAAATGCCGAAATCCGCCACGACTTCCAGCTGCCCCGGCCCGGCCTTGGCGCCGACCTCGGCCGAGACCCTGCCGAGCAAGAGCTTCAGGACTGCGACGTCGACGCTCAAACTCTTGAAGGACATGGTGGCGTTGCCGGACGCGGCGCCAATGCGGATGTTGTCGGCCGTCAGGCCGAGCGGGAAGTTCGCCGACATCTCGCCGATCTGAATCGTGTAACCCGTCGACTGCGATACCTCGGCCGCCAGCGATTCCTTCAAGACCTCGTAAGGGAAGGTCAGGAAGAGAAATAGGACGAAGCTCACCACGAAAAGGGCGACCAAGGCGCCGATCTGCAGAATGGTCTTTGCCGCCGACTTGTTCATACCAGCCGCTCCCGCTTAGTTCCCCGCGCCACCCGCGATGTCGTAGCCCCGAACCTTGGCTTGCCCGTCGAAGAAGAGCTTCGTGCCGTAGCGACCGCGCACCGTCAGGTCTTGGACGCGCAAATACTTGTTCGATTTCTCGATTTCGACGAGAAAACTCATCATCCGAGGGATCGAGATGTTCGGCAAGCGCATCTCGACGCGCACTTCCTGCATCTTCTCCGCCAGCGGGTTGTCGGCAGAAAGCGGCGCCTTCTGGTCGTTCAAGCCCTCAATGGTGACGCCTAAGTCGTTGGCGATCTTTTCGAAGAAGGGCTTCAGGCTCATCGACCGGGTCTTGCGGTCGACGGTCTCGACGAGCTTGTCGAAATTTTTCGTCTCTTGTTCGTAGTTCGACTTCATCGCCTGCAGCTCGTGTAAAGCGACGAAACTTCCCGACAAGTCGTTCCGGAGGCGGTTGACTTGGGAGAAATAGAGACCGACGGCCATCAAGATCAAGACCGCGATCCCACCTACGACGCCGGCCAGCACCGCGGTACGTTGGTTCGCCGACAGCTTGTAAAAGCTGTCCATAATGAAGTCGAGCTTCTCATTGTTGGCGCCGAACAGGCGTTTTCTGAGCGCAGTCAGGCCGGGCTGAAACTGGCCCTTGAACCGGTCCGAGAATGTGGCGACGATGCTCATCGGGGCTCCGTGCTGGACTTAGGCTTTGCCGGCGCCATTCGGGTTGCCAGCGTAGTCCGCGTGAATCGTGAATTCGATGACTTTGTTGTCGGTGCCGGGCTTGGCGCCCGATTGCTTTTCTTCGACACCCTTCAATACCTGAACCTTTTTCACCGCCTCGACGATCGTGGCGACCGAAGCGTAACCGTCGGTCTCGCCCTTCAGCACCATTTTGCCGCCGCCCGTGACGACCGTGTTGTATTGGTAGAGCGTGATGTCGACTTTGGCGTCCTTCGGGATCGCTTCGCTGAGCGCCTTCAGCACCGTCAAGGCGGGGCTGGCGGAGTTGTCGTCCATGAACTGGGTGACGGCGCTCTTCTTGTGGTTGATCTCTTTGGTTAGCTTGCCGCTAGCGTCGGCTTTCAACTTGTCGAAGGTGTACTTTCCGGGGACGTACTGGGTCTTTGCGGCAGGGAAGATCAGCGTGTATTCCTTCAGGTACTGGGCCTGGAGGGCGTCGATTTGCCGCGTATAAAAGACGTATTTGAAGCCGTAGGAGATGCAGAGGAGGAGCAAGGCCACGGCCACGACCTTGAAGGCCACCGAAGCGCTGCGCAGGATCGACTCGTAGTTCTGCACGTAGGCGAACTCGCCTTGGCGCAGGTTGATCTGCGAGTGGCGTTTCATCGAGCCGACGGCCCGCATGCCGATGGCGACGCTCTGCGGCATGATCGCCATATGGTCGGCGAGCGCCGGGTTGATCTTCAGAGCGGTCTGGTCGATGCGGTTCACTTCGACCGGAATCTCCAGCTGATCTTGGAGGTAGCGGCTGAAGTTCTTGATGCGGCTCGTGCCGCCCGAGATGTAGAGCTTGGAAAGCGGCGCCTTTTCCCAGGTCTTGAAGGCGTAGAAGGTCCGGCCGAGCTCCTTGACGACGGCGTTGGCCGCGAGCGTCATGCGTTCGACGATCAACTTGTCGTCGCCCTCTAAATCCGTCGCCTGGTCGTCGTCGCAAAGGACGCGGGAAACGCGGTGTTTGACGCGCTGGGCGTCGGCGAAGTCCGTCTCCAGGTCCCGAGCCAAGAACTCGGTCAAATAGCGGCCGCCCAAGTTGATCGAGCGGAACATGCGCAAAACGCCGTCTTGGACGATGCAGACGGAGGTCTTCTCGTGGCCGACGTCGACCAGGCCGACGCATTGGCCGGGTGGCATCTCCATGTACGACGCGAGGTTGTAAAACGCCAAGCTGTCGACGTCGACGAGCTTCGGGTCGATGTCGATGCGCTGCAAGTGCTCGAGGAAGCTCCGCAGGAAGTTTTTGCGGGTAAGCACCGCCAAGGTGATGGTTTGGCCGGCCATGGTGCCTAACACCTGATGGTCGATGATCATGTCGTCCATGTTGAACGGCACGGCGTCTTCGAGCTCGGAAAGGATCGCGGCTTCGATCTTGCGGGGATCGGAGAAGCTGAACGACATGATCCGGCTGGAAATGTACTGCCCCGGCATCGCGGTGATGATCCGGTCGGCCTTGAGGTTGTTCTCATGGAACAGCTGTTCCATGCACGCGGGAATGATGATGTCCGGATCGAGCTCCTCGACGTGGGGAATCACGTTTTCGTAGAAGTTCGCGATCTCGTAGGATTTGAACGTATTGACGATCTCGACGGCTTTTATCGAATAGCTGCCGATGTCGAGACCTATGACTCGTTGCATGTGGAGACATCTCCCAGGCTTTTTGACTAGTTACATATTCTCAACTGGCGGCTCAAAGGTCAAATCGGGGCAGGATTAGGAAAATTTGAAAAAGAGGAGCTTATAGGTAGTCTTTTCGTTCTTCTTCGGGTCCGGCATGACGCGCTCTATGACGGCCGTCAGCTTTTTCTCGTTGCCGCCGACGGTGCCAAGCACCTCGATCCGGTAGACCATCGAGTATTTGGTAAACCAGTTGGCCTTGTTGTTGGCTTCCCCTGGGTTGCCGTCGCCGCCGGTGAAACAGAGGGTGTCTTTGAGCACGTCGGCGATCTTTTGGTCGCCCGTGCCGAGCGGTTGGCCGGCGTCGTTGCGCTTTTTCAAGGCCATCACCGACTTCTCGGAACAGTCTCCCTTCGATTCCGGGAAGAGGCATTGCAGCATCGCCCGCGAGGCGGTGTTGATGTTGACCTGGAACTTCCGGTCGGTGCTGCCGACGGTGAAGGGATAGGCCGTGATGTAGGGCGAGAACACCGCTTGGACTTCCTCGTCCCAGCCGTCGATCATGCGCAATTCGTCGACCGAATCGAGCGGAGCGTTCTTGGCGGATTGCTTCGGCGTCCGCTTGGCATAAGGCTCGTTTTCGTCGTTGTAGCCCGTCGCTTCGTCGGCGCGCGCGTCCTTGTCGATGTAGTCTTTAATGCGGTAAGCGAGCTCGTGGCCGTTCAGCTTCTTCTGGTCGAGAAACTGCTTCTCCGCCGGGCAGGAGAAGAGGGCCTCCAGCATAAGCAGCCCTTCTTGGCAGCGGCTGTTGAAGCAGTCGTTGACGTTGATCTTGTCGGACTCGTCGGAGACGGTGATGATGAAGCTGCCGTCGAAGAGCTTCAGCTGGTCCATCACGCCGCTGTCGAGCACGGCGCTCAAGCCGAACTGCTCCTGAAAGCCGCCGAGCATCTCCGCCGTCTCGCCGCCGATCGGCAGGCCGTTGAGCGCCGACCAGGCATCCCCCAAGCCGTCGGAGAGACCCGCCTTCGGGTTTTGCTGGGCGTTGAAGAGGTCATAGGCCAAATCGGACGACAGTAAAAGCAACGCGGCGTTCATTCCCGACTTGGCCAGGTACTCGCTCTTCAAGTTGTCGCGGTGGGTCGTCGCCAAGGTCAGGTTCACTTGCGACGTCAGGATTAAATCGGTCGAGAACATCATCATGATCGACATGATCATGATCGCCATGATCAAGGCGATGCCGCGCTTGGTTTGGTCGCGGCCGCCGGCGGAGCTGACACCTTCGTCCTCGACGGGAAAACCCCAAAGAGTCGAGGGCCAAAACCGGCGTTTCGAGGTTTCCTTCATAGCGCGCTCCACCGCACGGTCTTGGCGCCTTGGTTGATTTCGGCGTACGGAAAGGCCTCTTCGATATAGACGGCCGTGACCAGCTTATCAGTCGCCGCGTCTGTCGCCTCGTCGTGCTCGTCGCCTTCGCGAGCGTCGTGCAGCCAAGCCTCGACGGTGATCTTCACCATCTTCGGGAGGATATTGCGCGTGTCGCCGCGGTTAGTATCCCAGTAGTCCTTCGACCACTTCGCGCCGTCCCACGGCTCGACGACGACCGCTTTGATGTTGCGCGCGAGAAGCCGCATCGGCGGCTCTTCCTTTAAATCGAGCGGAATCACCGGCGTCTCGGCGCGGTAGAGGTCCTTCCGCCCCGGCGCCGTGGTCGAGTCCCTGAGGTCGTAGACGACGTAGGTGAACTCGGCTTCGTTGGCTCCGGCCCGGATGGATTGGTGGGTCTTGGTCGTCAATGCGATCTTGTCGCCTGCCGGACCCTTTTCAATGCGGAACACCGTCTTCATCGTCCGGTCGATGCCGTTTTTGTCGGCGTCGCGCAACGAGACGTAGAAGGTCAGCTGGATGTCGTTGGCGAGCTTGTCCATGACGACCGCTAAGCGGTGGTTCATCGCCGCCTTCTCGGAAAGGCCGGCCTTGACCTCAAAGCCGGACTTCAGCATCGAGGCGATGGCGATCGTCAAAGACATCAAAATGGCGACGGTGATCACCACTTCGATCAAGGTAAAACCGTTTTGGGGAGGCGAAGGCCTCATGGAGGATTGCCTCCATCGACCTGCCCGGCGTCCGGGGGCGGTTGATCGGGGTTCACCGGCGGCTGTCCGGGCGCCGTCGGCACGCCGCCTTTTTTCGGCGTGTTGTCGGTCTTCTTCGCCGGCGGCTTCGTCAGTTTGTCGTAGACCGGCTTCAGCTGGATGATCGCCTCGTCGAGCTTCGCCTGATTGGTCAAGAGATAGGACATGCCCGAACTGTTGCGCTGCGCGCCTTCCGCCCACGACACGTCGACGTGCGCGGTCATGAAGATCGGCTCGTCGCCGAAAATCTGTTTGACGACGCTCTCGAGCATCTTGGCGACGCCGGCGTCTTGGTTGTCCTTGCTGTCTTTCTTGTCGCCGTCGTCGGACTTGCCGCCGGCCAAGACGCTGGTGAGGAGCTGGGTGAACGGGAACTTCCATTCCTTGATTTCCAGGGAATAGCTGTAGTCGTCGAAGTCTTCGAACTTCTGATCGACCACGTTGGTTTCGAGCTCCTTGAAGGGCTTCGTGTGCCAGTAGTATTCGACCTGCGTCATGACTTTCCGCGCCAGCCACGTGGCCTGCGTGACGTTGCGACCGTAGTCCGAGAAGACGATCGAATTACCCTGGACGGCGGCGACCTCCAAGATCAAGAACGACACGATCGCCAGGGCGATCACGGTCTCGATCAAGGAAAAGCTGCCTTGCGCGCGCGCGGCGCGGATTTTATCCGTCCTTGTCTTCATGCACGTCCACTTCAACGTAGCCAGGCTCGACTTCGCCCGTGCCTTCATAGGAATTCGTCGTCATCGTATAAGGCTCTTGGCTGTCGTCGATCTGCATGTCGTCTTTCTTCATCGCGATGTGGACGACGGCCCGCTCGACGTAGCCGGCGGGGAAGAAATATATCATCGCGCGCGCCTCGGCGCCGAGCTCGGCCAGTTCCTGCTTGTGGCCGTGGTGCTCGGCCTGCATGTCCTTTACCATCATGTGCGGCCCAAGCGACCGGGCGCCCCACTCCATGTTGTCGACCCGCGTCCACGAGGCCTTTTTCAAGCGGTCTTTCGCCGCGACGACCGGGGAAGTCGGCGGGATTTCCTTGCTCCCTTCTTGGTCGACGACGGCCTGGCCGGCGAGCTCGGTGTATTCCGCGAATTTGGTGTCGAAGGCCACCGACTCGTCTTTTTCCTCGACTTCCGTCGGATCGCGGTCGATCTTGTCGGTGCCTAAATAGACTTCCGGTTTCGACGCCTCTTCCAGCCAATAGTCGCCGGAATTGAACATAAACACCATGCGATAGGTCTTGCCGGTCAGCACCGACAAATCGTAAGCGTTGCGGATGTCGCCGGCGACCATGTTGAGCTTGGTCGCGGTCTCCGCGCCGGAGCGCGCGCTGAACTGCGGCAACGCCACCGAGTACACGAACCCGATCAGCGCCACGACGACGATGATTTCGATCAGGCTGAACCCGGCCTCGCGCTTATGCTGCAAGCAGTCTCCCTAATGCGCTCGTGCCCGCGCCAGAGGGGCACGGGCACAAACCCATACTTGGCTAAAAGCGAGACTCACGTCTCACGGCGAACTAGCGGATTGAGCTTCGGTCTCGGGATAGGTGATGTCGTCCGGAGTACCCATCTGGCCGTCGGGACCGCTCGACAGGATTTTGAAGGCGCGGCCGTCGGATTCGTAGGTGAAGTCGTTGCTCCACGGATCTTTGAGTTTGTTCGGCTCGATGTACGGGCCGCGCCAGGTCTTGGCGTCGCCGGGGTTGTCGAGCAAGGCTTTCAGGCCCTGGTCGGTGCCCGGGTATTTGTTGTTGTGGATCCGGTACATCTGCAGGCTTTGTTGGATGACGCCCATCGCCAGCTTGGTCTGGTCCTTCTTGGCTTCTTCCGACTGACCGATCAAGTTCGACACCATGTAGGCCATCAACGTGCCGAGGAGCGCCACGACGATGATGATCTCGATGAGCGACATGCCGCGCTCACCTTGCGCGAGATGCGCCGGATGAACGAAGGATGCGAGCCTTGCCTTGAGACGGTAGATGCGGATCGACATGGAACTCCCCTCGTTTGGACCCTGATGATGGACTGTAGTGCTAAGGGTATGAATAACAGATTAGCGTATTTGGTTCATGATGGAAAACATTGGGACCATGACGGCGGCAATGATCGAGCCGGCCGAGCCTGCCATGATTACGATCATGATCGGTTCAATGAGCGAAATTAGGCCTTCGATCTTCCGGGTGACCTCGGCTTCGTAGGCGACCGCGACGTGCGACAGCATTTCCTCGAGCTGGCCGGTACGCTCTCCGGTCAGGATCATGTGCGTCACAAGTGGCGGAAATTTATTGCTTTTTTCGATGGTGGCGCCGAGGCTGCGGCCTTCTTGTACAGAGATCTTGGAGCTTTCGAGGACTTCCGAGATGACGACGTTAGAGATGACGTTCTTGGTGATTTCCAAGGCCTGAATAATGGGCACTCCGGAAGCCAGCAAGGTCGAGAGCGTCTGCGTGAAGCGCGACACCTGCATTCTCATTACGAGCGGACCGAAGATCGGCACCGCCAGCATAAAGGTATCGAATTTCTTTCTTCCTGCGACCGTGCCGACCCAGCGCCTGAAAGCGAAGTAGATGCCGAAGACCATGATCGGCACCGTGAACCAGTAGGCTTGCAGGAACTCGGAGATGTTGACGACGATCTTCGTGTACCAGGGCAATGGCGCCTTGAGACTCGTGAAAATCTTTTGCAACTTCGGCACGAGGCTGATCATGAGGTAGCCGATCATGGCCACCTGCGCGATCACCATGACCGCCGGGTACATCATGGCGCTCGCGACCTGGCCGCGCGCCTCGACTTCCTTCTCCATGTAGTCGGCGACCCGCTCGAGCACCAAACCGAGCGTGCCCGACGACTCGCCGGCCCGCACCATGTTGACGTAAAGGCGGTTGAATACGCCGGGAAACTGCACCACGGCGTCGGCCAAGCTCTTGCCTTCCGACACCTGCTCGCGCACGGCGTTGAGGGTGTTCCGGAGCACTAGGTTCTCGACCTGGGCAGTGAGCGCCTTCAGCGATTCGTCGAGCGGAATGTGGGCGTTGGCGAGCGTCGCGAACTGGCGCGTCATCACCGCGATGTCCATCTGTTTGACGGTGCCAGAGAAGAGCGTCTTCTTCGCCTTCACCTTGTCGAGCGACGCCTCTTCCTTCAGCTCCGAAACGATGACTTTGTCTTTTTGGCGCAAGCGGGTGCGCGCCGTCTTCGGCGAATCGGCTTCGATCTTGCCCTTGCGCGCCGCGCCGGACTTGGTGTCGTAACCTTTGTATGTATAAATGGGCACTGGTCAACCGCCTTAGCGCAAGTCATCCGTCTGGGTATTCGCCAGTGCTTCCTCAAGCGAAGTTAAACCGCTCAACACCTTCAAGATCGCCGAATCGCGCAGGGTGCGCATGCCGCCTTCGATGGCCTTCTTCTTGATCTTGTTGGCGTCCTGGCTGTTGAGCAAGGCGTCCCGGATCGGGTCGTCCAAGATCATCAGTTCGTGGACGCCGAGACGCCCGACGTAGCCCAAGCCGTGGCATTCTTCGCAGCCGTCGCCCGGCCGATAGATTTTCCGCCCGGCGAGCTCCTTCCGGTCGATCGACATCAGCTTCAACTCGCCGTCGAGCGGATCGTAGGCTTCACGGCAGTTGCCGCAAAGTTTCCGGATGAGGCGCGTCGCCATGATCCCGAGCACCGCGGAAGACACTTGGAACGGCTGGATCCCCAAGTCGAGAAAGCGCGTCACCGTCGTCGCCGTGTCGTTGGTGTGCAAGGTCGAGAACACCAAGTGACCGGTCATCGAGGACTGGATGGCGATGCCCGCTGTCTCGCCGTCCCGGATCTCGCCGATCATGATGACGTCGGGGTCTTGGCGGAGAATTGAGCGCAGGCCTTCCATGAACGTCAGGCCGATCTTCTCTTTCACCTCGACTTGGCCGACGCCGGCGAGCTGGTATTCGACCGGGTCTTCGATGGTGACGATGTTGATGTCGGTGGTGTTGATGTGCATGAGCGACGCATAGAGGAGCGTCGTCTTACCGGAACCGGTCGGGCCGGTCACCAGCACGATGCCGTGGCTCTGCTCGATCAAGTTGACCCAGCGGTCGAAGATCAGCGGGTCGAGGCCCATGTCTTCCAGGCGTTTGGCGCCGGACGACTTGTCGAGGAGCCGCATGACGATGCGCTCGCCGTGCGCCGTCGGCAAGACCGATAGACGAACGTCGATGTCCTTGCCGGCGACCCGGAACGAAATCCGGCCGTCCTGCGGCACGCGCTTCTCGGCGATGTTGAGCTTGCCGATGATCTTGATCCGGGTAGCGAGCGTCGAGGCATGGCGGCGCGGGATCTGCATTTTGTCCTGCAAGGCGCCGTCGATGCGGAAGCGCACCATGATCTCGTTCTCGTAAGGCTCGATGTGAATGTCGGAGGCCTTTTCCTTCGTCGCCCGCGCCAAGAGGCCGTTGACGAGCCGGATGATCGGCTTCTCGTCGTCGGTCGATTCGAGCAAGTCGCGCGTCTCTTCCAAGTCGTCGTCGGCGCCGACGTCGGGCGCGTTCAAGTCCTCGAGGACCTTCTGCGAGGCGTCGTTGGAGCGTTCGAAGACGCGGTTGATGCTGTTCTCGATCACCGCTGGCGGGCTGACGATCATGTTGATGTTGGTCGAGAGAATGAGGCGCAAATCGTCGAGCGGAAAGATGTTCAGCGGATCGGCGACGGCGACGGTGACGTTGAAGTCGTCCTTCGCCACCGGCAGGATCTTGTGGTCCCGGCAGAATTGGATCGGGATCGAGTCGACGAGCGTAGGATCGATGTCGTTGGTCGGCAGGCGCGAGTAGTAAGGCAAGTCCAACTGATAAGCGAGGGCGCGCAAGACGTCCTCCTCGCTGATCATGTCGTTCTCGACCAGAATCTCGCCGATCTTCGAACTGCTGTCCTGCTGCTTCTCCAGAGCCTCGGAGAGCTGCTCTTCCGACAGCGCCTGGCTTTCGACTAAGATTTGACCGAGCGTCTTCCGCTGCAGCTTCCTAAACGACACCGTCGGCAGGTTGCTCCACTTCGGCGACGCCGGCGGATCGACCGCCGGGCCGCTGGCATCCGCCGTGGTCGCTTCATTCAGTTTTTCGACGTCGTCTTCAGCCATGGCTACCGTCTTTCGTCGCGTCGTTCGCCCAAAATCAACTGTGCGCGGACCCTACCCCGATCAGCCTCCCCCTTGCGGTTCCGGCTCTGGCGGCGGCTCCGGTGGCTCCGGCGGTGGGGGGGGGGCCGGGGGGTGGCC
>JAYWBY010000176.1:0-2114 GCA_043781115.1 Pseudomonadota bacterium | reverse complement strand
AAATGTTGGTTTGGCGCTGAACCACCGCTCGAATTTCTCGCTGGTGCTGCCAGGGTCTTTTAGAAGAAAGGCCACCTTATTTTCTGGACCCATTCCCGCTTTCAAAATAAGGCAAGTACCGCCATATTTAGGCATCTCAACCTCCTAGTAATGTAAGTATACCGACCGAAGAATCGAAGTCTCACCATCGCGGACCAAGACTTCCCGCTAAACTTTGCTGCCGACTTGAGAGCTGATTTTGTTGGCCACCTCCATTTCGTATCTGGAATTTGAAGTCATTTAACATGCGCGCGAAGCCGCTTCAGTTCTCACTGCAGCAACAAGGCGATGACCGGTGCGATTCCCCGACTCTCAAGACCGTCGTCCGCTCTGCTCAACGAGACAGCACCGACGGGTGCGCCCGACCCGGGGGTTATGTTTGTGAGCGTACCGGAGAGCGTCGTGCTCTCCATTTGCAGTGAGCCTATCGACGTGCCAATAAGTAAGGCTATGGTGGCGCCGGCAACTTGTTGGACCGCGACCGGCAGCCATTTGGCCGCGACCCCATCCGGACTGGCGGACAGCCAGCGGCCGACATATGGAGTATTGGGCTGGGTCGGCGGTGCGGCGCGCGGCGTTGCCTTCTCGAATTCTCCAAGCGGCAGAATGATGAGTGTGCCCGCCGCGCCACGCCAGGTTCCCGTCATGCCATCCAGTGTGAGTCGCAGCGGCTTCTGGCTGCCCCCTACAACCACGTTTCCGACCAACTCCCCGTCCTGCGCCTCCAACGTGACCACTCGCCGGACGGGATCGGCGTCGTTTCGTTGAATACCGGTCAGGCTCGCCGTGACGGACCCGGCAATTTCCTCGAGAGCGCACCAGCGGCAGCTTTGGCTGTCCCACAGCCAGCCGATCGGCGGCAGGTCCGGCCCCGGCGCTGCGAGCATCAAGCGCCACCGGGTCCCATCGGAAGAGTCGCCGTTCCAGCAACGTAGTGCCGAGGCGGTTGGGGCCACGTGGTCGGCCCCGTCGTCGCTGAAGGTGCCGAAGCGTGCCACCGCTTCGGCTTGAGACATACCCGACGCCAAGCACGCCAGCGCGATGGCGGACTCGTTAAGCCGGCGGGGCAGCGTCTGATTGCCCAATGCGTCCCGCTGGTGCCGGTCGACCCGATACAGGCCGAAACGCGCCTCTGGAAGGTAGCCTTCGTGCCACTCCCAATTGTCGGTGATGGACCAGTGCAGGTAGCCTTGCACGTCGACGCCATCAATCTTGGCGCGTTCCAGGATCCCGGCGTGGGATACCAGATACGCCGGCCTCTGTAGGTCTTCCGCGTCGGCCATCCCGTTCTCGGTCAGCAGCACCGGAAGCCTATAGTCGGCTTGGATTCGCAGCAACGTCGACAGCAATGCGCCGGGATCGACGCGCCACTTCAGGTCGTTGACGTGCGCCGATTCGGTGCCGTCGGCTTTCGATGCGTTCGGAATCCCTCCGCCGGTGAAGCCGAGACCAATGTCTACAAAGATATTGTTCTCGATCCACCACGAACGGTAGTAGTTGACACCAACGAAATCCAGCGTCGACTTCCAATCGAGCGGGTTTCTGATGCCGAAGAACTCGCCGGCAGGCATAGACCGGCGCTTCGTCCGGTCGGGTTGGAAGTCCGGATCGAAGGTGCCGTAGCACCACGTATCCAGCGAATGCCAAACGTAAAAGTAGTCCGTCCCGACCGCTGCCGTCCGGTCGTCCTGCGACGATGGGTTCTTAGCGAGGCTAAACGGCATGTTCTGCGCGACGCTGACCATCGCAGTCGGCTGAATGCTCTTTATTGTCTTGTAGGCCCTGACATGTGCCTTCAGCACGTTTTCGTATACCGCTCGCGATTTCGTTGCGTCCCCACAGAAACCCGGCGACCAGATGCCGGCGAGATATGCAGCGCCGACCATCGAACCGATCGGCTCGTTTAGCGTGATCCACCACCTAGGCGCGTCCGCCCCCATCTGCGCGACGATAACTCCGACGACGTGCTCGACGAAGGTGACAAAGGCATCGACCGTCTCGGCAGATTCCCATCCTTTCAGGCTGGCCCAGAATCGCGTGTCTTCAATCATCGAACTCGTGAGGATGTTGGGCCA
>JAYWBY010000175.1:0-6077 GCA_043781115.1 Pseudomonadota bacterium | reverse complement strand
TCAGTCATTCGCTCTATCAGAGCATTTTAAAACTTATCTGATATTTTAGCCAGTTACGTTTTGTCCCACCGCCTTCCGCCTTCAGATCGGCCGTTTGGTGAAGGCTGCCCTGGGTCTTGTTGTAGGTGCTTTCCATCCCGTCCCACCAAGTTCGTTTTCTGTGTCGCTACCAGCTGGGCCATCCTTTAACCGCCTTCGCACAACGTCCGCGCCTCCACTGCGCTGCGTCACGTCCCTTGTTCAACCGCTTCGGCTGAGTCTGGCTGGGCTGTCCGCTGTTTTGACCTCACCCCTTTCAACTTCTTACGAGAAAGGGGCTTCGGCCCAAAACCACTAACGAACAATGGAGTTTCAAAATGGAAAACAAAAACAGCAACACCAACAATGCAACCTTCGTCAACCCAACCAGCGTCCGCGTAAGCAATGATCGCCGCTACCTGATCATCAGCCTCCCCGGCAACCAGGTACTTCGCAAACCGCTCAACTACTTCCGCGCGATTCTCAATAACGTCGCCGGCACCTTGGAAAACAGCGCGGTCGGCTAACTAAGAAGGGCCAAATCGGCCCTTCTTTCCCACATCAAAATGGAGAACCATAAAATGAACGATATCACTGAAGCTCTGACCCAAATCGCCATCAGCAAATCGATACCTTTTTGCTACGGTTGCTATACCAGAGCGCCATCTGGCCGATGCACACTATGTCACTCGGATGATTTGATGTATGAGATGCCAGGAATTGGCGTTGATTACGGCACTGAGTGGCTCGTGCGCGAAATCCTACGCGAACACTTGACCCCGGCAAAAACGCTCGAAGCGTTCGAGCAATCTGTCGTCGAATGTTTCCCGGAAACCGTCAAAATCGGTTGGATCGAATATGACACTGTCAGTGCGCTAAAAGAGCTTGATCCCATATCTTGGGATATCGCTCACGGTGAATGGCTCGATAGCGAAATCTCGGACGGAAATATCATTACGTTCGACAACGGATCGAGCCACTATTGGGTTTCCGAAATCGAACAGCTGATCGAAGAATTTGTTCCCGAGTCGGTCTCGGCGCCGAGCTAGGTGCCGATAGGCTCTGAGCCGGATTTTCTTCCGGCTCAGGGCCTTACTGATTCGTTAAGCTGTCACTTTGCCGTCTAGCAACATGCCCAAAAATTCCTCGCGTGTTGCACCGCGCCGCTCCTTAGAAAACTTCTGAAATAGAAGCTCCATGCGGTCCTTATTGGACAGCACGCTGTCGCAAATACCGGCGATGTGATTGTCATTTATCAAATTGAGCCCGCACCAAATCAGGTGCCCCTGAAAACTTAAGCAACGTCCCTAATATGTACTTCGAATTCTAACCCTACGAGGTCAGCGACCTTGTACAACTGACTCAAGTTCTTATTCAAGATATCAGGATTGAGTAGGCGTTGAATTTGGTTGTCAGACGTGCCAAAACTTTTCCCTTTCAAAACGAGCAACTCCGGAATTTCCACTTTGGCGATTTCTTTACAGTCTTGCGCTACAAAGGCGCGGGCCTCGTCAGGAACGGCATTCCGAATTGAAACCGTAGCGACGGAGGTTTTCGAAGATGACCAAGCTGACTGTTTGGACGTTCGACTGGGTAGTCCCATCCTTTGCAAGCGCTTGGACTTGCGTCAACACGGACCCGATCCATGGCTCTTGGTGTTGAGACGGTGTATTTCACCTCTTGGTGGCGAATGCGGTGACGCCGGCGTCCATGCATGCTTGGCGTTGTCCGTCAATACACCGAACCATTGGATGACGACACGATGCCAGCTTGGACGCTCAAGCTGTAAGCCAGGCCTCCCGTCGCGGTCCAAGTCTTGAAGTCGAACGTCGCCCCAGCTCCAATGCGCTGTACGGCAATGCCCTGCAACGTCAGCGGTGTGCCCGCCGTGCAAGTCGTCGGCGCGACGGACGTCGCGAGCATGTAAGCCTTGCCGCTGTCCGCGAAGATCCGACCGATCTTGTTCTCGTCTATCCCAATGGCCACCGTCTCGTCGACGCCGATCCCGCGGACGCTGGGCGCCCAACCGTCCTTGACGATCCGTGCCATGAAGGTGAGGAGGCGTCCCATCCGGTCGCGGGCGACGAAGTGAGTGTCGGTAATGACACCCGCCAACCCCGGCATGGCCAGGAAGTTGCGATCGACCATGACGTCGCGACTATAGGGATTGGCCAGCGCCGTGGCCGACGTCACGGATCTACCGAACGCCGGGTAAAGGAACTCGCCGAGTATGGCCAGGCCGGCCGAGGTGCCGCCAACGGGAACGCCGCGCTCCGCGGCGGCGTTGATCTCCGTCTCGAGCGCCGTGTCTTTCCAGTATTTGACGTAAAACGACTGGTCGCCGCCGGCGAAAAACAGGGCCTCGGCTCGGCGCACCTTGGCGAGGACCACTGGGTCGTTGGCCGCGGTCGCCGAGCTGATGACGATGGAGTCGACCGAGTTGGCGCCTTTGGCCAGCAGCCAATCGTTGTAGCCATCGGAGCCGCTTTCGCGGAGGACGACGACGTCGCCTTTACCCGCGCGGTCGACGAACCATTGCATTGCGTCGTCGCGGTCGAGGCCGCCGCCGACGAGAAGCAACGAGGCGTGGGTCACGGGCGAGACGTTCGTGGTGTTGCCGCTGAAGTAGGAAATATATGTCGGCGTCTTGGTGATGGTGGCGCTGGTCCCTGTCCCGGGCTTCAAGGCCAGGCCGCCGTCGGTTACGACGCCGTCGCGGTCGTCGGGCGTCTTCACGGCTTCATCGCTGCGTTGACCGTCGCCGTCCGGTTTGCAGCCTGGGGACGACAGAACCAGGAACAAAAAGGCCAAAACTGAAAACCGCATGGGGCCTCGCGCGTTTCTAGGGTTAATTCGAAGAGGACTCCATTTTAGCATTGGCCCGAGCCTTTGCCTAACCGGCCAAGCCTTCTTTGACGGATAGCAGCTAGCGCTCGTAGTGAGGCGCTCCTTTCCGGGACACCCTCCCCGTCTCTTGGAGTACCAGAAGTCGAATACGAGAAAAGAACAGAACCCCGAGCCGGCGCGAGCCTGGTTCGGGGTTTTACTTTTAGGGACGACCGAGGCCCATCGAGTGAATGACTGCCCTCGACGGCAGCCGGCCGAACGGTTAAATGAAATCCGATTCGTCCAGTCCCACCCGAAGCGGGCCCATGGCCACGGAAACTGCTAGCGGCTCGACCGCGCCTGGCTGAGTTTTGAGCTCGAGCGAAGCGCGCCGGATGAATCGCTCGACCAGGTCTTCGAGCTCGCGTTGAAAGTCCGCTTTCAGCGCTGGCGTACAGCGCGCGCTGAACAGCCGCAGGGCGTGGACCCCGTCGCCCATGTTTCGAATTGCCGCGTCATGCAACTTCGGCGCCCAAGCCTTGTAGACGGCGGCTTTGAGCGGCCCGTCGTCTCGGAATTTCAGAAACTCCGCGTGGAGAAACTGAAGGCGATCCTCTGTCTGCCACTTGATGATGGAGAGGTCGTCGAGCTTGCGGAGATATTTCGTCATCTCGGAGCGACTCAGCTTTTCCCGGCGCATCACCTCAGCGACGCTGCGGTGATGAAAGAGCTTTCGGTAAACGAAGAAATAGTCGAGTGACTCGGCGAAAAACTCCTCCGTCTCGAGCGAGAAGGCCGAGACGTCGACGCTTCGCTGGCTTGCGTACTCCATCAGGTCCATTAGGCCGACGTCGATCGCCCGCAAAAGATCCGTAAGTTTAGTGATCGAGCACTCCTCGATCGAAAAGAGGCGTTTGATCGACGATTCCGAAGTCCCCGCGCGTTCGGCCAGGTCCTTGTACGTGAGCTTTCGCTCCTTCAAGACGGCCTTCAGGGCGGAAAACAGGAGGGATTTTTCTGATGCGCTCACCTTTTCGGTCCTTTAGTACAAGATATTGATACTTATATAGCACATATTGCGTAATTTAGTGGCGTATTTTAATACTCTCGGCGTGCCCTAAACCACTGGAGACCAACCCATGCATCTTTCGAAACTCCCGATTTCACTGCTCTTCCTGGCGGCTTCCGCCGCCAATGCCCAAACCTCAGTCAAGTTCCAAGGCAGCTGCCAGAGCAACCTCAACGGCGCGGAGCCACAGGCCTTCGACGTCGAAGTCTCACCCAGCAACAAGCTGACGCTTCCGATCGTCGAGACCGACGGCTTCGGCACCAAGATCGTCACCAACGTGCTCGTCTCTTTCCCGCTGAGCAGCCTGCTCGCCGTCCGCTTTTCGACCGACCTCCACGAGCCGTTCGGAGTCTCCGCCTTCGGCGTGGTCGACGGCACGACCCTCCGCGCGCAGTTTCCGCTGCGTCTCGGCGGCCAAGTGGCCTGCGAAGCCACCGTCAGGACCGTCACTGAGTAGGGCCCTTTTTTTGGTCATTACTCCTCGTCACGTAAAGACCAAAGCCCAGTGCCGGGCGAGGCTACGCCGATAGCCAATCTGATTCAGTTCGATCAAGCGTGTTCACGAATTCGGCCCTGGGATGAGATATCTTCGCCTCGGGCGATGAGATATCTTTTGAATCTAGACACTATTTGAGGAGCGCCGCTGGCGCATTTCTCAGCGAAATCTAAGGCGAGGCGCGGTCTGAGGTTTAAGTCCAAATCGAGGCTTCGTCATTTCTCGAAGAATCAGCTCCTATTCGCGGTCGGCCATCGCAGTGACTTCGTCTACCGCGTGGCTGCCGGCGAGGCCCGCGAGGGGGCCGACGTCATTTCCCCTGGTGGCTTCGTCGGCGAGATCGGCGTGCTGGTCGGCTCGCCGCGCGGAGCGGCCGTCACCGTTGTCGCGGGCACCGTGCTCGAGCGGCTGACTCGCGCCCAGTTCCTGACGCTGATCGTCGCCGACAAAGAGCTCGGGCAACGCCTGTTGACCTCTCTCAGCCTTCGGACTTGGGCGTTGATGGAACGCCTCTCCCAGGTCGACGAGCGCGCGAGCGGCGTCCCAGTTTTGGTCGAAAAACCCGCTCGCAACGAACGCCTCGTTCTGATGCTGGCCCGAACCGCAGGCCGCCTCGCCGAGATGGTGCGACGACGCGTCAAATTCGCTCCCGAAGACCTCGCGCGTCGCGGCCGCAAAGCTCGCCTCGCTACGTTTGCTACGTTCGAGAGCCGCAGTTTCGGCCCAGGGGAGTATTTGTTCGAGGAAGACACGCCAAGCGAAGACGTTTACTGGATTACATCGGGGGTCCTGCATGTCGTCAAGAAGACTGCGACCGGTGAGCGCATCGTCGGTCTCCCTCGCCCGGGTGATCTCGTCGGCGAGATCGGAGTCATCGAGTCGACGTCGCGCACCGCCGGCGCGAGGGCCGTCACCAAGCTCGTCGTCAAAGTCATTCCGACCGCGACCTTCCACGCGTTGGTGCGTGATTCACCGACCTTTTACCACCAAGTCATCGATGCGATTTGCGAGCGAGCTCGCTATCTAATGCGCGAGATGCAACATTTGCGGGCGCGAGAGCGCCAGCCGCCGAAGCAGGAGGCAGCGGTCTATGAAGCGATCTGCTCGATGGAGAGCGTCGCCCGGCTAGCCGAACAGCGCTTCGTCAATGAGCTTTTAAAGATGCGCCGCCTCTTCCACACGCAGGTTGAACACGGGAAAGAGATCGTCCATGTCTACCGGAAACACAGTCGCGGCGAGGCCCTTCCCGAAGAGCTCGAACGTGCCAACGCCCACTTCGTCGACTATCTGAAGCTGGCAGGCCTTGGAACGTTGCTCGTTCTACCTGGCGCCCCGCTCTCCATCCCTCTGGCGAGCCAGATGGGAAAGGCCTTGGGTATCGATATTTTCCCCGCGGCGGAAGAGGAGATCTGACGACGACGTCGACGATGTACTTGAACTACGACATGTTCGGCAACAGCTACGGCGTGCGCTGGCGGTGTCCGCAGGATCCAAACAACCTAAGCTCGACCGATCCGGCGAAAAACCTTGAGTGCACTCAGTAGACGGCATTTGCCTGGGTAAGCTTTTTATGCCTCTCCGGAAAGCGTACCTAGGCTCAGGCCGGCTGTTCCTTTGTCTCAGAGATTCAGTGGGCTCTTCTTTTAACCATGACGCACTCGCAGCCAT
>JAYWBY010000174.1:0-15875 GCA_043781115.1 Pseudomonadota bacterium | reverse complement strand
GAGGGAAATCAAATGCACCTTGCGGGACGGTGAAGTCTCTGTTTGCATGAGCTTAAAGGCTCCAGATGGGCTAGGCTTACTTAAAATCGCAGGGGCAGCAGGGAAAGACTATTAGAAAGCCAGGGACCGTATTAGAACGGGCGTTTTAGCATAGAAACATTTAGAATTCAAAGTGAAATGCAAGGTCTAATCTCCGTAAATGGGCTCGTTTCCGCACCTGAGGCCGCCATGATTCCGGCCTTGGATCGCGGCTTTATGCTGTCGGACGACGTTTTCGAGGTGCTGGTCGCTTTCGGCGGCAAGATCCTTGACGCCGACCGTCATCTGGCGCGGTTAAGGGCCTCCGCCGAAATGATCCAGCTGCCGATCCCCTGGTCTGACGAAGAGCTGACGTTCGAGCTCCAAGGCCTCGTCGACCAGGTCCCTTCGGCGAAGAAATACCTGCGCCTCGTCGTTACGCGCGGCCCCGGCCTCGGCGTGCGCGCGCCAAAGGCGCCAAAGCCGTCGAAGGTCCTTTACTGCTTCCCCGCCCCCGAAGAGCCGGTCGCAACTTACCAGGACGGTCTTGCGTTGAAGCGCGTCGCAAGGCCCGGCGTCGCCCGCGGCGCGGCGCCAAAAACGTCCAACTACCTGCCGGCCATCGTCGCCTTGGCTCAGGCCGAGCGCGAACAGTTTGCCGAGATCCTGTGGACGAACGGCGAAGGCGAGGTCATGGAAGCCTCGGCCGCCAACATCTTCTTCATGGCCCGCGAAGGGGACAACGTCGAATTCCTGACGCCGGCGGCCCAGTCGGGGATCCTCCTCGGCATCACCCGGGAGACTGTGATCGATCTTTTGCGGCGCGCCAAAATCCCGGTGAAAGAGCAGCTCGTCTTCGTCGACGAGCTTCCGCGGTTCGACGAGGCCTTTCTATGCTCGACGGTGCGAGGCTTGGTGCCCGTCAGCCGCGTCGACCGCCATCAGTACTTCACGACCCGCCCCAACGCCACGTACCGGCACATCGAGCGCCTCTTCCTGACCTGGGTCGAAACCCAGCTCGGCCAACGCGTCGACTGGCGGACGGGTTTGCCGGCGAAGCGCTGAGCCAAGGGTTCCGTTAATGTTTGAATCCCAGATCTTCGTCGAAGTCTTGATCCTCCTCGGCTCGGTCACCGGCGTGGCCACGCTTTGCCACTATCTGAAGTTGCCGACGATCGTCGGTTTCATCCTGGCGGGGATGGCGGTTGGACCGTCGGGCCTCGCCCTCGTTTCGTCTCTACCAAACGCCGACAGCGTCGCGGAGATCGCCGTCATCTTCCTGATGTTCACGATTGGCCTCGAGTTCTCGTTCAAGCGCCTTTGGCAGCTCCGCCACGAGTTCCTTCGCCTCGGTTTAGCCCAAGTCATAGTCACGGTCATGCTCACGGCGATCGTCGCGCAAGCCGCGCTCGGCTTCCCCCTCAGCAAGTCGCTCTTCATCGGTATGATGGTGTCCTTGAGTTCGACGGCTTTGGTCATGAAACTCCTTCAGGACTCACGCGATCTCGAGACGCCTTACGGCAAAGGAAGCCTCAGCATCCTGCTCTCCCAAGACCTGGCCGTGATCCCCATGATGCTCGCTTTGCCGCTCTTGGCCGGGCAGAACGGCAATCTCCCCGACTTTCATCTCATCCCCTTGATTCGGGCACTCGCCGAAATGGCCGGTCTCTTGCTCGTGATTTGGGGGTCCTCCCGTTATCTCGTGCCGTTCCTGCTCGAAAGGGTGGTGCGGACTCGCAGTCGCGAAGTCTTCTTCTTTTGCGTGCTCTTCTTTTGTTTGGGCGTCGCCTACCTCTTCCACATGGGCGGCATGTCGCTTTCGCTAGGCGCTTTCGCGGCGGGGCTGATGCTCGCCGACGGACCCTACGGCCGCCAAGTCACATCCGACATCTTGCCGCTAAGAGACAACTTTCTCGGGATTTTCTTCGCCTCCGTCGGGATGTTGCTCGACCTCCATTTCTTCGCCGAACACTGGCTACAAGTCATAGTCATCGGCAGCTCGGTCTTCTTGATCAAAGCCTTGGTCCTCCTGCTCGTCGGCGCCGCCAACCGCCTGCCCTTGAGCATCGCCTCGATCATTGCCTTGATGCTTTCCCAGATCGGCGAATTCTCATTCATCCTGGCGTCGCGGGGCGGCGAGCTCGGCATCCTGACCAAGGAAGACAGCCAGTACTTCATTTGCGTGTCGGTCCTGTCGATGATCTTCACGCCGTTCCTCTTCCGATTAGCGCCAAAGCTTGCGTTGCTCAGACCCAACAGCCGTTGGAACGCCATCGGCGCCACGCCAGCGGCGGACCCCGTTAGGGCTAAGGTCAAGGCCGCGCGCAAGAGCCAGCCGGCCGGCGGCCACGCCCTCATCGTCGGCTTTGGCATCGGCGGCCAAAACATGGCGGCGGCAATGCAGTCGCTCAAAATCCCCTTCCAGGCCGTCGAGCTCAACTATGAGGTCGTCAAACAGCTGCAAAAACGAGGCGTGGCTATCCATTTCGGCGACGCGACCCGAGACGAAGTCCTGGAGCACGCTGGCTTGGCCGCCGCCCGGCTGGTGGTCATCGCGGTGTCGGGGGCCAAGCTCGTGCCGGCGATCATCGCGGCGGTCCGCCATTCGAGGCCCGACGTGCAGATCATCGTGCGCGCCCAGTACGTTCGCGACGTCGAAGCGATCAAACGGGAGCCCTTGACCGACATCGTCGTCGCCGAAATCGAAACCTCCATCGAGCTGCTCGCTCGGGCCCTCAAGGTCTACGGCGTCGGCTCCGAGGACATCCGCCACTATATGGAGCAGGCTCGGACCCAGCTTTCGACGTATAGCCAGCTTTCGAACTCGCTCGCGAGCCCGACCCTGACGCTGCCGTCCTGGGAAGCGCTTTCATCGATTCGCCCCTTGCGGGTCGGCAAAGGTCATTTCGCCGTCGGTAAAGCGCTCGTCGACCTCAACATCAGGCGCCTGACCGGCACCTCCGTGGTGTCGGTATTTCGCGAAGGCCTGGGCACGACGATCCCGGGGGGCGACTTCGTCTTTCAAGCTGGCGACGTGCCGCACCTGATCGGCGACCCCGAGGCCCTGGCCTCGGCCGAGAAACTGCTGAAAGACGGCCGCAATTAGGCTCAGTCGCCGGCGACGGTCAGCTCCGCGTAGGCGGCCGGCTGCGCCGCCGCGAGATACTGCAGGATCAGCGAAATCGGAATGGCGTGATTGGAAAGGGTGTCGTCGGTGCCGCCCCAATGAATGCCCACGACGTGGCCGTTCTCCCGGTCCATCAGGGGGGCGCCGCTTGAGCCGCCCTCGGTGTCGCACTGGTGTTGGATGCTTTCTCGCCCCTCATGCATGTAGGGAACGGCAAGCGTCAGGCGGCAGTCGACCGAAGCGTCGACGGCCTTCGGACTGGCGACGGGATGCCCAGGCAAGATCAACGGCGCGTCGAGAACCAGCGTTTTGGTGGTAAGAGTCGCCGGGGGGTAGTCCTGATCATCCGCAAATCGGTAATTTTCGACCCGGTAAAGGGCAAAGTCCAGGCGCTCGAACTGATCGACGACTTCGGTGCACCTCAGCCACGCCTGTCGCCCCTGAGGCATGCCGCGCTCATACCCGAGGTGGAAGAGGACAGAGCAGTGGTGCGCCTCCCAACAATGGTAGTTGGTCAGGAAGAGGCGCTGGCCGACCCGGAACCCCGTGCAGAAGCCGTCACCCGACAAGTTCTCCATGCGCGCGACGCTCCGCGCATGATCGTAGGTCGGCGTGCCACGGAAAGACCCGACGTCCTCGAGGTCGTTGCCGTGAATGACCGACTGGAAGTCGATAGGCCCTTCGGGTTTGTCGGACTGGCCAAGGGCCGGCGCGGCGAGGCCGAAGAGGGCCAGAATCAATCGCGCGAACATGGTGGCCCCAAGCCTTTGCGGAGAACTCGGTTTCGTCGTCGGGAGAAGTGCTCTTGAGACTATAGCGATAGGCCTTGGCGAGCGCCAAGCAAAAAAATCGAGCCCCAGGAGGGGGCTCGATTCGACGTCTAGATTACGTCGCTAAAGCACTCAGACCATGTCTTTGAGGGCTTTGAGCGGACGGATCTTGACCACGTTGCGAGCCGGTTTGGCTTTGAACATGGTTTCTTCGCCCGTGAACGGGTTGATGCCTTTGCGGGCCTTGGTGGCGGGCTTGTTCACGCGGCGGATCTTCATCAGACCCGGGACGGTGAAGAGGCCGCAGCCTTTTTTGCCCACGTCCTTGCCGACGAGGTCGCTCAGCGAGGCGAACACTTGGCCGACGTCTTTTTTCGACAGGCCGGTGGTGTCAGCGAGGCAGCTCATGATTTCGCTCTTGGTGCGGGGAGCGGTCGAGGGCTGAATTTTGCTCAGCGGCACGACAACTTTGGCAGCCGCGGCGGCTTTCTTGGGGGCATGAGCGCTGGTCTTCTTCTTCGCGGTCGCCTTGGCAGGCTTCTTGGTCTTCTTCGCCATTTGTAATGGTCTCCGTGTATATTTCTGAAATCGACAAACCCTGTAGAAAAGACATTATGCGTCAAAATACTAAAAATCAAGTCTCAACGAGCACTTTTTTTTACGTGCCGTTTTTGCCCTCGTCGGACGAGGGCGCGAGATCCCTTGAAACATAGGGTTTACGCAGCCTCCAGCAAGTGGGCAAATGGCGGGTGAAAGCTCGGGGTCCCTGTGGTAGGTAAAACCAAGTCGATTTCTGGCCCTTTTCTGGGCTTTTTGAGGGCGAGGCAGCATGACCGGCGTTAGTTCCCCCGTGACCGAACTCCTGGTGCGCTTTCAGGGGGGCGATGGCGCCGCCCTAAAAGAGCTGTTTCCCATCGTTTACGACGAGCTACGGCGAATCGCCGCGAGCTACATGAAGAGGGAAAACCCGGGCCACACCCTGCAGGCGACGGCCTTGGTGAACGAGGCCTATTTCCGCCTCGTCGATCAAAAGGCCGTGCAGTGGCAAAACCGCGCCCATTTCTATGGCGTCGCGGCTCAGATCATGCGCCGGATCCTTTGCGACCACGCCCGGGCGCGCCACGCGGAAAAAAGGGGCGGCGACGCCGTCTGCTTGAGCCTCGACGAAGCCTTGGGCCTCGGCACTGATGACGGCACTCCCGACCTCATAGCCTTGGACGACGCGCTGAAAAAGCTGGCGGCGATCAGCGAGAGGCAGGCCAAGGTCGTGGAAATGCGTTTTTTCGCCGGTTTGAGCGTCGAAGAGTCGGCGGAGGCGCTCGGTGCCTCACCGGCGACGATCAAGCGGGACTGGACCTTCGCCAAAGCTTGGCTCCATAAAGAGCTGTCGCAAGGGACCGCATGACCCTGACCGCCGAGCAATGGCGGCAGGTCAACGCGCTCTTTGACGCCGCCGTCGAGCGGTCGCCGGGCGAATGGCCCGCCCTGCTCGAAAAGGGAGCGGCCGACGCCGCCGTCCGCCGCGAAGTCGAGGAGCTGCTCCGGTCGCATGTCGCCGCGGACACGTTCCTGTCGAAGCCCGTGGCGCAACTCTCGCCCAAAAGCCTTTTGAGTCGCCTCGGCCAAGGCCCGAAAGCCCAAAGGAAGCTCTCGCCGGGCGAGACGGTCGGCGACTTCCGCATCGTCCGCCTCCTCGGAGAAGGCGGCTTCGCTCGAGTCTACCAGGCCGACCAGCTGTCGCTCGGCCGCCAAGTCGCCTTGAAAGTCACAGGCAACGTCGGCCGCGAAGCCCAGACCATGGCCGGTCTCGAGCACGACCACATTGTTCAGGTATACTCTGAGGCGATCGACGCCCAAGGGGACCAGCGCATGATCTGCATGCAGCTCGTCCCGGGGACGACACTGCAGACGGTCATCGATCGCTTGGCGGAGGTGCCTCCAGCCGGTCGTTCGGGTACCGCCATTCTCGCCGTCATCGACCAAGCGGACAGCAGCGCGACCGCCTTCAACGCGGCGGCGGTAAAGGACCGCGAGGGTCTGAGCCAGATGGAATACCTCACCGCCTGCCTCTGGATCGGCGCGCGCCTGGCCGACGCCCTGAGTTTCGCTCACAGCCGCGGCATCCTGCACCTTGACGTCAAACCGGCCAACATCCTGGTGAATCGTTACGGCCGGGCCATGCTCACTGATTTCAACGTGTCGCTCAGTCCGGACGACCTCGCTAGCCGGAACCCGGCAATGCTCGGCGGCACCATCTCATATATGAGCCCCGAACACTACGAGCTCTTCACGACGAAAGACATGACCCTCATCGACGACATCGGCCCTCGGTCCGACATCTATGCTTTGGGCGTCGTCTTGACCGAACTCTTGACGTGCCACCGAGCAGAAAAGACGATCGAGGAGGCCACCGGCCGGACGCTGCTCGGCCACACCGACGACCTCCCGGAAGAAATCGCCTCGGTGCTGCACCGGGCAGTGAGTACACGTTCCCGCGACCGATTCGCCTCAGCTGCCGAAATGGCCGACGCGCTGGAGAATTGCAGCGAGCTCCTGGCCATCCGCCGCTTGATACCGGTCAAGGGCCACGTCATGAGCTGGGCGACGAAGCATCCTGTCACCGCCGTCGTCGCGCTCGCGATCCTGCCTCAAGTCATGGGCAGCCTCGTCAACATCACCTACAACTCGGCGCGCATCGTCTCGGTGTTGTCGCCGAACCAACAACGCATCTTCATGGACACTCTGCTTCCATACAATCTGATCTTCTATCCCCTTGGATTTTGGATCGTGTGGCGGCAGGTCGCGTTCATTTTCAAGAGTTTGCGAATCCGCCACGACCGCGTCGTCCCCGACCCGGCGAGCATGGCGCAATTACGCAAACGCGTGCTGCAGACGCCTTACGCAATGGTCATCGCCTCGACCATCGGCTGGGTACCCGCCGCTTACGTCTTTCCCGCGACGATCGACTTTCTCGACGGTCCTATCACCAGGTCGGTCTACGTCCATTTCGCCATCTCGTTTTTTCTTTCGTACTTAGTTGCTTTGACCTATTCGTTCTTGCTCATCGAATCCGTGACGTTGCTCGTGATTTACCCTCGCTTTTGGACGGGATGCTGCAACGTCCGAGATTCGTCGCGTTTCGAACTCAGGAAAGTCGGACGCCGGCTCAAGCTCTTTCAATTTCTCGCGGGCTTGATTCCGCTCGCGGGCGCGATGTTGATCGTCGGCGCGAGTCCGGGAATCAAGGACCCGCAGGACTACTACGTGTTTCAAGTGATGGTCGTCGGCTTGATTTCCCTCGGCATGTGCGGCTTCGTTTTTGCGATGAAGACTTCGGAAAACATCAAACGAACGGTCGCGGCATTCGCGAAATAAACAAGCTCGCTCTTGCCAATTTCGTCCACTGTGATAAAGTAATTAGTGCGTCAGGTAATGGTGCCTCTCGCGTACAGGAGATAGATGAATGACTAACAACTTCAAAACTGTACAGATTCTTCTCGTCACCGAGACGGGGATCTAGGCACCACCGGCAACGACCGTAAGAGTGACCCAGGCCCCACAAAATGCCTGGGTTTTTTATTTCCGAAAGGAGACCCAGGCTGCACGAGCCTGGGTTTTTTCGTGACCCGCAACCTTTCGGATCTTTTGGAGTTCCCCATGCAAGCAAGAAAATTGCCCAAGGCATTTCTTAGCGACAGGAACGATGCGCGGGTCACACCGGACGTCGAACCTAAACCGAAAACCCAAGACCTCGGGCGCCTAGCGGCGCTACTGCGCCTCGTGGCGAGTTTGGTGTTTAGGGCGCTCTTCGCGGCGAGACCGCGGACGCGCCGCGCCTTTCACTGTCCGAAAGAGCGCGAGACGTACGTCGCCAAGCGCCAACACGACAAAGCGAGGATGCGACATCCGCTGATTTAGTCGACCGCCGGGCTGGCCGCCTCACTTCGGCCCACCTTAAAACCGCAAAAGAAAAAGTGCGGAGCCTTTGAGCTCCGCGCCACGGGATCACTTTATCCTCGTTTTCGCCTGCCTTAAAAGAGGCCGGCCTGGCGGTCGCTAATTTCGGTAATCAGAAACGCGGGCAGGGAGGGAACCCAAAGCTGACTTGGAGCAATGCTGTCTGCATCGGCGGCCTGGAGAAGGCGTCGGGATATTGCCCTGTGAGTTGGTCGCGCACTTCCGCTGCGGAAGTGGAGTTGACTGAAATACACTTTGACAGGTTTTTCGGGGCACTATTCGGCACGGACGATGGGCTTGAGAAGAATGGCGTCGTCGCGCTCAAATCGCGAACTGGACGCGCGGGAGCGTCGCCAGGTTCGCGACGCACGGTCGAGGAGTGAAACGCGCGCTGGCGTCGGAGTTTAAAGGTCGAAAAAACGCGTGGTAAAACGGGCCGAACGCAAAAGGAGGAATCCCGATGTTCGACGCCGCGATCAAGAACCTGGACGACAAATCACTGCTCATGGCGATGACGAAAGTTGCGGCGACGATTCGCGAGCAGCAGGTGCGGGGGCTACAGTTGTTGAGCGAAGTCGACGAGCGAAAGTTGTTCCTGCGCGAGGGCTACGAGTCGCTGTGGGCGTATTGCACGCATGCGTTGGCGTTGTCTGAGAGCGGGGCGTCGCGCTGGACGAGGGCGATGCGGGCGGTACGGCGGGACGCTGGACTGCTTGGAAAGCTGGCGGACGGCAGGATTACCTTGTGCGTGGTGGCGACGCTCGCGGATCAGCCGGTGTTGATGCAGGCCGCCGAGGGCAAGTCGATCCGGGAGGCGAAGGAGATGTTGGCGGTGGCACTTTTTGCCGAGACCGGGGACGTGGCGAAAGTATCGCCGGCGCCCGTGCGTGAGCGCGTGAAGGTCAAGGGACCGGACCGGGTGGCGATCACCATCGAAGTCGACGAGCGGGTCCGGGCGAAGATCGAAAGGGCCAAAGAGGTTCTCGATGCCGGCAGCCTGTCGGTGGTCGTCGAGAAGGCATTGGATCTTTTGCTCGCCAAGGTCGACCGGATCGAGCGCGCTAAACGGCGCACCGCTCGTCCAACCAGAGCCACGAAGGCGCCACGCACGCCTTCGGTTCTGGCTCGTCCGGGCAAATCCAAGAAGCCGCCACGCACGCCTTCAGTGCTCCCGCGCCGCACCCGCGACGCCGTGATCGCCCGCGATGGCGCCCGCTGCTCGTTCGTTGGTAGTGACGGCCGTCGCTGTGAGTGTCGCCGTTATCTCGAAGTCGATCACATCCAACCCAGGTCTTGCGGCGGATCCGATGACCCACTGAATCTCCGCACCCTTTGCTCGACACATCATCGCATGTTCACGGTCGAGACCTTCGGCCACTTCCGCAGGAGAAGTCCCGCCACTGCGAGTTGCTAGCCCAGACCTTGGGTCTGGTCACGGCCAGCCACGCGCTCCTCCAGGCCTGCATGGAGCATTGCCGCGGGCCACCTCTGGGTTCACTTCTCGGTTCCCCCTCCCCTACCCACGCAAAAAAAAAGCGCGAAGCCTTTGAAGCCCCGCGCCACTTTGATCACTTCAACTTCAGTAGCCAGGTGGCAAGACGAAATCCGTCAGAGTCGTGTAGTACGAGATGTCGTCGTCCGCGGCTTCTTCGCCGTTCTTCCAGGCCAATTGGCTGAAGAGGTAGGCGGCGTCGAAGCGCGTGTAGCCGTCGGTCAAGCCGCGGTCGGCGCGGGCCTTGCCCCAGCTGTTCTTCGCAACCAGGAGTTCGACGTCGCCGTCGACGGCAGCGGCTTTTTGGTCCGCCGAGAGGTCGCCTTCGCCGATGTGGCCGAAGCCCGGGACGTTGTTGACGGTGTAGTCTTCGAGGACGACCATGTGGCCGCCTTGGCGACCGACGCCGCGTTCGTCCACTTGGCCTTTCTTGAAGGTTGCGTCGGTGACGTCGAGGGCGTTGAAGTCGATCATCAACGACATGACGACCGGGTGCTTGTCGTTCAAGGCGCGGCGAACGCGTTTGAGGAGCGCCGTGCGGCTGTCTTGGACTTCTTGGGTGATGGCCGTTTCTTTGCCGGTCAAGCCTTCGAACGACACGACGTTCCACTTGCTGTTGGCGTCGCCGGCCAAGGCTTGCGCCAGCGTAATGTCCTGGCCGAGGAGGTTCTTGCCGATGATGGTCGCGTTGGCCGATCGGGCGACGAGTTCGGATTGGGCCATGTTGCTGCCGAAGGCTTGGTCGAGCACTTGGCGGACGCGGGCCGGGGTGCGGCGCGAGCGGCGGGCGAGCACGCCGCCCGGCTTCAGCGCGGTGTTGATCGTTTCGAGAGCTTGAGCTTGAGCCAAGGACATCTCGACGCCGCCTTCCGACGGGATGAAGTCGTTCTCGAGCACGAAGCCGTGCTTCATGATGATGCGGGCCGACGTTCCCCAGAAGCCGCCGGTCTCGACTTCGCGCACGCTCGAGCCGACGAGTTGGTCGTACCAGTTCCACCAAGTCCAGTAGGACTCGGAGACGTCGAGCTCTTGACCTGAAGCGGACAGGAGTTTGGACTCGAGCCACGTCGCTTGCGCGTAGATCCAGCAGTTGCCGATCGACTGACGTTTGACGGTCGTGTGGGCGACGTCGGTTACTAGGGTGTCGGACGAATTGACCGGTTGTTTGTCGCAGCCTACGAAGGACAACGGCGCGACGACGAGCGTTGCGAGCGCAATTTTTCGCAGCAAAAGAACCATGAACGCACTCCTGATGGGGAAACGGGATTATTTAGATTTGTCTATATTTTTGATGCCTTAGACTTTCAGGCCGAAAGTCTGAGGGGGGATGGCACCGCAATTGGACGCTTGTTTTATGCCTTATTTTAATGAACTTGTAAAGAATCATTTTAAAGAAGGCATACAACTGTTATAAATCCTCCTATCGGAGGCTCCAAGACATGTTTCGTGATCCCGACCGCGAGATAGCTGAATTTCATGCTCACGTGTATTTCGAGCCGGAGACCCACGCGTCGGCGAGTGCACTGCGCGAAAAGCTCCTCGGAATGCCCGAATTGAAATTAAAGATTTACACGATGTCCGACGGCCCGCGCGGTCCGCACCTCGTGCGCATGTTCGGCGTCGACATCCCGAAGGCGCATTTGCCGAAAGTGATGGGCTTCTTGATGCTGAACCACGGCGACCACCCCGTGCTCGTGCATCCTGTCACCGACAACGAAGTCCACGATCACACGATCCACGCCTTTTGGCTTGGACCGGCGCAGCCCTTAGACCTCAGCAAACTGAGCTGAAGTCGCCGAGCCCCACGCGCCCGGATGGTCGACCATGAAGCGCACGAGACGCTGGCGCAAGTGCTCCTCGAACATGCTCGGCTGCATCCGACGCTGGACGTCGAGCATCAGCTTGCGGCCACCGGGGTCGAGCGACTCGAGGTAATTCTTCCTCAGGGTCTTGTAACGGTCGGGATAGCCGCTGCGCAAACGCTGCAGCTCTTCCGACGCAACCTTCAGCATGCGTGACGCCATGGCGCCCGACACGGCGGCCTTCTTCCGGGCTTGCGCCATTTTCGCCTCTTGCGACGCCAACGCGGAGGCGGACGCTTCGCCAATAGGCGCAACCAAGCGGGGCTTTGCGCCTTGGGCCAGGAACGCCGAAAACTCCGGGTCTGCTTGCGACACCGCGGAGGCGAAACTCGCCATTGGCAGTTCGCGGATGGCGCGCGCCAGATCGGGGTCGTCGCCGAGGCAAGCGTTGAAGGCGGCGAAGCGCTCACCGGCGGTGCCCTGCGCCTTCGGTCCGATGTAGTCGCCGACTCGACTTGCCGCCAAACCTTCAGGAACGGCGAACGTTCCTCGCGCATGGCGGCAGCGCATCGTCAGTTCGATGAACAAAGCCAAAGGGGCAATGGGTTGGCTCGGGCCAGCTTCCAGGCCGGCGAGCGCGACTTGCGCGGCATTGTCGCGCAATCCTTCGAAGAGTTGCCGCCCCTCTTCCAAAAGTGAACTCGGCGCCCCGGCGGTACCCGCATAAAGCCTGAGCAAGTCATCCAAACACTGCGGGTGACGATGCTTCAAGAAGACGGCTTGGGCCGCCGAGCGATAAATTTCGCCAGCATCGGACGACAAACGCTCACGACCGATCTGCCAAACCCCCATGACCCCGGCGCCGGCGTCGGTCTTGTCGAGGGCGAGATACTGGTCAGCAACGGACTTGGTCAGGAACCCGTGCGCGCAAAGGCGTTTGCCGAGGCGAGCGAGGACTTTCAAACGTTGAGCCAACCGCGAATCGCTTTGGGGCAAAGTCAGACCCTGAAAGAGTTCGCCCAAGTCTAGGCCGAAGACGCCGTCGAGCTGGAGCCAGCGAAACTCCCACTGCATGCTCCGTTCCATGCGGAGGTAGAGGATTTGCTCCGGCCCCACTAGCTCGTGCCAAATGCTCCGCCAAACGGTCAACGGCGGCTCACGGCCGAGGGCTTCGACTCCGCGCATCACGCCGCGAGCTTGGCGCGCGAGGTCGACGTGCGCATCGCTCAAACCGAGGAGCAGCTCAATGCCGAGCTCCGACGGGTCGAGCTCGATTTGGAACTCGCCGCCTTCGGTGCGCCGCCAGCGGTCGCCGCGAAAGAGCGGGAAGCTCGAGAACTCGTTAGCGCCACTGGGCTTCAGCAAGCGCAGGCCGGCCAAGATTTGAATCAGCTTCTCGAAAGCGAAGCGCTGAGTCTTGGCGTTGGTGCTGGCGTGCTTCAAGTGTTCGTCGGAGGTCAGCGTCCACGCGGCGTTACCTTTCGCCAAGAGCTGCGACTGCAACGACGAGATCACCATCGCCAGGGCGTTGAGTTCGATGGGTTGTAAGGCGGGCGCTAGGCCCGCGCTTGCGGCGAGTTGCATGGCGGTTGCGCCGCCGCTATCGGCAAGCGCCGCGGCTTCGTAGGCCCTTACCCACCAAGACGGGACGACCAAGTGGGAGGCGATGGTTTGAGGCTCTTTGTGGTCCACCTGGGGGAAATACTATAGGACCAATCGCGAGGCTATAGGGACTGGAGGCTCATCTTTGCCGGGTCCTCTAAGACCCCGACTTGTTATGGCATTCGTTAGTGCGTCAAGTCCGCGGAGCGAGCTAAGGCTTGCACGGATTGACCGGCACGGCGGAGGCCGGCGTCGCTAGATTGCGACAGCTTTCTGCCGAGCCCAGAATAGATCTCGGCCGCCCGGTCTTTCGGGAAGTTGACGAGAACGTAGGCGGCGTAGAATTCGGCGGCAGGGTCGCCCGACGCGGCGTCGCGATTGACGAGTTTTTCGAAATAGATGTCGGCGACCTTGGCGTACTTGCCGTGAACTTCGTCGACGGCCGCGTTGAGCTGAGAATCGAATTCGGACTGATTGCCGATGGCGACGCCGTCCGATTTCAACCCGTCGGAGACGTGTTCTCTTACGCTCTCGGTCAGCGCCTTCCGGCAGCCGGCGAGCGCGCTCAATTGGGTTTGTTTCAAGCCAAGCGGCAGGTTCAAAAGGCGGCCGTTGATTTCGACGAAGCGGTAGACGCCCTCGCTGTCCGAAATGCGGCCGGTCGGCGAACCCGTCCACGAGGGCGGATGTTCCTTGCTTCGTTCGACGACGACGACGTCGCCGTTGACGCGCGTCGTCGGCGAACCAGCCGTGACGCAGCCCCCAAGGAGCGCGCAAAGGATCAGTGCGATTTTAATTTCCGGACGAAACGACACTAAGGGTTCCCTTTTCCTTGTCGGCTTGCCGCTTTCTGGCTTGTCTCATCTTTTCATGCACCAATTGCCTAAGAGCTGGCGACTGAAGAACGATGAGTCCAATGATCTCGAGCTCGTTTTGGGTGCCCCGATTGACGTTCCGTCCCGATTTAGACGAACTCTTCGGAGATTTGCCGCCATCGCTCACGGGGAGCTCCTTAAAGCCTTCGAGCTGCTCGACGTTTTTGAACCTCTCTTGGATCGTCCAAAGTCCTCGGAGACCTTAGCTAAATCGGCCTAACCACTGAAATCACAAGGACTTTTGCGGCGTTACAGGAGGTGGTAGACGAGCCCTAAGCCAAGCCACTGGTCGTCCTTCTTCAAATTGGCATTTACCGGGAAGCTCCGGCTGTCGTCGTCCTTGTTGGTATTAGGCCTGAGGTACTCAAGGTGGCGTTTGTGGGCTTCGAGGCGGAGGGCCCAATTCAGGTCATAGAAAATATCGATGCAACCCATCGCGTCGAACGCCTGCATGGTGACGAAGATCTCCGGGTCGTCGCCGACGCCGTCGCGTTCTTGGATGCCGTTGTGTCGCTCGAGGTAAACGTCCATCGCCGTCGAGAAGCGAAAGACCGGCGAAAAGTTCATCACCAAGCCGCCGATCACGCCGGGAAACTGGTAGGCCGGCACTGGCTTGAAGGGCCGGCGCCGATCGACGGATTCATAATGGTACCCAGCCGAGGAACCTAGCAGGTAGCCGAAGCCTTTGTAGATTTGCAGATGGAACGTGTATTGAAATTTCGAATAGACGCCGGAGTCGTCGAACTTACGGTCGTCGAGCGTACCGAAATGCTTGACGTGCCAGCGCCCCGAACTCACTCCGGCGCTCAAAGCAAAATTGTGATCGCGGCGGAAGCCCCGAACGTGGCGATCCCAGCGGTGGAACTCGTCCTTATTGAGCACTTCGGCAGCGCGCACAGCGATCTCCGGGCGCGGCGCCGGAGCCGGAGCCGGAGGAGGCAGGGTTTTAGTCGGTGAGGCTACAGGTTCGGGAAGCGGCGCGTCTTCGGCCCGCGCCAAGGCGGTCAAAAGCAGCCACGAGCATAGGAGAATCGTCCGGCGGCTGGCAGTAATCATGCGCGACGCATCTCCCGAACCAACGCCACGACCTTGGCCGGATCTTTAATTCCCGGCGATGCCTCGACGCCCGAACAGACGTCGATGAGCTGTGGGTGGTAACGCATCGCCGCGCCGACGTTGGAGGAAGAGATACCTCCGGCCAAACCGAGCGGCAGCGTCGGGCGATGCGTCAAGAGCCACTCCCAATTGAAGGAGTGACCGCTGCCTCCAGCCACTTTTGAGCCTGACGGAATGACCGCCGAGTCCAAGAGCAGGAGCGTCGCCGCGCCTGCGAAGGACTCGGCCCGGTCCAAATCGCTTGAGGAGGCGATGCCGAGCGCCTTCCAAACGGTGCGTCCCGGGGCGGCGCCAGCCAAGGAGCGGACCTCGGCCGGGTCTTCGTCCCCATGGAACTGCAGAACGGCCAACTCCGGGAATGCCGCGACCGTTTGCCGTAAGGTTTCGGCCGGCGCGTCGACGAACACTGCAACTGGTTGCGTTCCGAGGGCCTTAGCCCCATGATTACGGACGGCTAGGCGCCACACGGCAGCGGCGGCCTCAGGTTTGATGAAGCGTCTCGAGCCGGCGTGAAAGTTGAATCCGGCGTAGGTCACGCCAAGGCTCAAACACTGCTCGACGTCGACCGCGCGGGTCAACCCGCAGATTTTCAGTGCTGGGCTTGCCGATTTTCCTTGAAGGTCCATTGCAGATATTGTTTTACCGTAGTTTTCGCTGAAGCGACAGCCCCAGTCATCTCCCGAGGATAGAGCAAACGATGGACCCCACGAGCACCAGCAAAGATCCTTTCGACCTCTTGCTGAACGCCGGGTCCGGTTCCGGAACTTGGCTGCTCGTCGGCGGACCGCTGATCTTGGTGCTACTCATCGTCGCGGTCTACGCCGTGGTCATCGCGATCAAACGGCGCAAGGAAAAGGCCGCTTGGGACAAGGAGCTCGAGGCGGCCTCGGCCCAGGTCCCCGACTTGGTGGAAGCAGATCTCGGTGACGACGGGGACGACGAAGCCACGATACCCGCGGAATACGCCGAACCGATTGAAGTCCCGGCGCCGGCGTTGCGCGTCGTTCCGGCTCCCGCGCCGGAGCCGAAGGCGCTCACCGAAGTCGACGAAATCCGCTCGACCGATCGAGCCTCTTGGCTTTCACGTCTGAAGAACGGCCTCGCCAAGACGCGCGA
>JAYWBY010000173.1:0-6087 GCA_043781115.1 Pseudomonadota bacterium | reverse complement strand
GTCCGTCGTCGTGGCGCTGGAGTCAGCGGATGAAGAGCCGCCGCTGCTGAGCTCGAAGCTGCCATAGTCAGCTCTCAAGCCCAGAGCCATCGCGAAGGTCGACCCCTTCCCCACCATCATGTATTTCGTGTCCAAACCGACACTGCCGGGCAAAAGCGATAGCTTCGCGCCAACGTCCAAGCCCGTGGCCACACCGATGCGGAGGCCGCCTTCAATGATCGGCATGGGCAAATTCTCAATCGCGGTTTCCTTACACCATGGGAGCTGCGGCAATCCGGTATCGTGCGCCGCAATTACGAACGCGAGACTGCTCATTCTATCTGGGCTCGCGGCGTCGCAAGGGCGATCGGCTGTAAGTGCGTCATGGTTAAAAGAAGAGCCCACTGAATCTCTCTCCCTCGCAGCACTCGGCAGACACGAAAGGAACGGCCGGCTTAAGCTATTTTTTGGCCGGAAAAGACAACGCGTGGCGCTGTTCATCGCTGTCGCGTTACCTTCGGGGTTAGTATTAGGTACGCTTTCCGGATACGCATACGAAAATGAGCCAAGTAATAGGCCATAAAACCTAGTCTTTTAGGCTTTCTTCAAGGCCACGCCGCGATTTCCGATAAGAATTTGTTCCTTTGTAGAATCATTTTATCAGAGGGTGTCATGAGGCTACCCACGGGCTTTCGCGCCTTGAGTCTTATCGTCGGCCTTGCCGTTCTAGGCTTTACCGGATGCAAACCCGCTTCGCAGATCGATACGCTGTCTTTCGTCGAGAAAGCCCAGCTGACGAAGACCTGCTCGGCCGCGAATTCCCAAGGCAAAGGCCGTCAGATCCATCATGTGACGATCTTGCAGTTGACCAATGGGATGACTGCCATTCGGATCAACCGGAATGCGTGCGGGACCGCGTCCGGCGCCGGATTGGCATTGGCGGGCGCTCCCAAGGGTGCCAGCAAGTCGCCCAAGACCATGGTCATCTGGGCTCCCATGTATGGCACCTCCGATCACGACTCGATTGAGAAGACCGGACCTGTGGCGGATCGCTTGCAGGCGAAAGGCTACACCGTCGTGCGAGCGGACAACTCCTATGGCGACGGCCTGCAAGAAAAAGTCAGAGCGGCCATGAAGGCAAACCCGGGCGTCGAGCGCGCCATCGTCGTCACCAATGGCCACGGCTCAATGTCTCCCGTGATCGACGCCAAAGGCAATCCGGTGCTTGACGCCGACGGCAACCCGCAGCAAGAGCATACGATTGGCATCTCTAATAAGGACGGAACGGCTGACCAATTCAGCACGAATCGCGAGATTCTGCAGCCAGCGCTACAAGGGCTAGGTTTACCACCTGAGAAGGTGGTCTCCGTCGTGTCTTCTTGTCAGTCTGGTCAATGTATCGCCGACCATGGCGCCACCAATCCAAAAGGCGCGATCGTCACGAGTTCCGGCGCGCAACAACTTTCCTGGGGATTCCCCGAGAACGTGGTCTCGGCGCTGGATCGGGGCTCGGACCCGGCGAGTCCTGAATTCAAAGCGATGGATGCCAATAAAGACGGAACTGTTTCGACTTACGAACTTAAGGATAGCCTCAACGGCAACAAAGGGGGTCTAGCCGGCACCCAAGTGATCAACGTCCTTTACGCCGGCGAAGACGGCCAACCGGACTATTCGAAAGGCGTCGGCACCCAAACCATCGTCAACGCGCAAACGGTGCAAGCTGGCGGCCCGGATCAAACCTTATTGTCGAGCAAGGGCATCAAATCCGGGGCAGGCGCTGCGCCGGATAACTCGCATGTGTGGACCCAAGAGGATGGCGAGAAGTTCGCCAAAGAAGCGGGAGGCGGCAGTCCGACCTACGTCGACAATAGCGCGCAAAATTACGGCTATTTTGACGAACTCAACGCGAAAGCAACCAACCAACTGCAAATTCAGCAAACACTGAAAAACTACAACAACGACCCCAGCGCCGCGGCCGAGGAGCTGAGTGGTCGGGGGGCTTCCCAAGCTCAAATCGATGGCGCCGTCATCGCCAACGACAACGAAGCCAAAACCAATGACATCGTCGACCGCTATGGCGGCGACCCAAATGCGGCCTTCGAAGAGCTGCAGGGCAGTGGCCTGTCGCCCGATCCCAATGCCAATCCCTTCCCAACCCTTCCGGCCGACGAAGAGCAAACGAAGGCTGACAGTACTGATAGCACGTCAACTTTCGGGGACAACGGCACCGGCAACTGGGGCCTCCCAGACAATAGCAATGCTCCCGACGTAAGCGGCATGGCATTGACGTCGTCGTCCAATGCCAGGATCTCGGCCGGAACAACGAGTACGCCGAAAGGCGCCAGCAAGGCTAAACCTGCAATCTCGATGCATCATCCGAAGGTCTTGAGCTCGAAGGCCATGATGTTCAGCCTTCACTGACCGGCATTGCGTCGGCTGCTAAGCGTTAGGTCGCGTTCATTCCGCAATGTCCCCAGCCATCAATGAGCGCCTTGCTACTTAGGCGCCGCGTGGCAGTTGACGCGCCACGGAGGCGCGACACCGACGCTGATCGATCAGACTGGGTTTGCGAAACCGACCCGCACAACATTCGCGGAATCAACGTCAAGCAGGCCGGCGTGTGGCAGCAAAACACCGACCGCGTCGGCTACCGCGACGTCAACGTTCCGCTATCGTGGTACTGCCTCGTTCCCACTCAAGTGGGGTTCCCTGTTCGCACCGGCGTCAACATGGATGCCTGAGCTGGTACCGCGAGAAGTAATCCGCCGCCTGACCTCGTAGGCATCCCTTGGCCCGCACGGGAGCGTTCGTCATTGAACGACCTCGGGCGGGCTTCTTTTCGTCCGGGAAACGCACTAGATGTCCTGGCCCGGACCGTCTTATCAACGCACCAGATAAGCAGAGACCGGCGTACCGGCTCTAAGAAGATCTCTGATTGCCAAGGGCGAATTTTTCTCGACCACTAGCGTCTCGACCACGCTGCGGACCGTCGACTGCTCGGGGTCACCTTTGATATGCCGCTCGACGTACCAAAGATATGTGCCGGCACCGTTTAGACTCAAATCTGCCGATTGCCCGAACGTTTCGAGACCCGCGACCCGAACGCCTTTCGGCGTCGTCACCGAAATCTGGTAGCTCACCCCCGCCGCTCGAGACAACCGATCAATCCAACGAAACTTCAGCTTGATCGGCGGGGCCAAGCCTACGACGCGAAAGCCATTTGCAGGTTGCAACAGCTTGATCGACGAGAATGTTTTGCGGTCCTTGCCCTCGCCTGTTGACTCCTCGATCGGCGCCAACACCTCGATCTTGTGCTCGATCGAGCGCAAGGTTCCATCGGCGCTTTCGACTTGTACGACATAGGTTCCGGGCGCGTTCAAAGGAATGTAATGATGGTCCAGCGTGGTTTCGGTCACGCTCGCTTCACTCGCTGCGTTGACGCGCCGGACCTTCAAACGATAACCCAATTTCCGATCCGACTTCACGGACCAGGAAACGCGTAATTCCTGCGAGGCGGACCCGCTCAGCGTCAAACTCGTTTGAGGGATAAACATGTCGATGCCGGTCGACATACTCGCGCCATGGGGCGCGGAGTCGGCTTTTTCGGTGGATGTCGAATCTTGCCCCAAAAGAGTCGCCTGGATCCGCCGCCACGCTTGGTCGAAGCTCGCCTTTTCTTCGCCCGCTCGCGTCCGTTCGGCTGCATTCCTTTGCGCCTGAGCCTGAAGATTTTTGGTCAACTCGATCTTTCGCATCGCCTCGGAGCTCAAACGAACGAGGAACGGACCAGACAAGTCGAAGTTTTGAGGACCCTCGCCCTGCCGGCGGACGATGGTCACCTTGTCCCCTTCACTTAGGGAAATGAGACTTCCGTCGCTGAGCCCCTGCCCATTCCTCAACGGCTCCCAACCAACGGCGAGAGGGCTCCAGACTTGTCCCGAACCCCTTTGGCGTTTGACTTTGAACTGGCCGGCATTTGACTCCGAGTCCCGAACCATCGCCAGCGACAGACCGGCAGCACCGCATGCCATGCCCAGACAAAGCAGAACGAAGAGTCGACGGCCAGTCACGACGCCTCCGACTCAGGCAGTTCTGCTTTCGCGGACGGCTCGGCGGCAACCTGGCGCGTCGCCATCAAGAAATTAAATGCGTTCGCCAAAGGCACTAGCTCCACCGCCGTCGGCAACTCAACCGCGCCGACCTCCGGCCGATCCAACGCCCGAATAACTTCGGCGCTAAATCGCCGCAGGGCACGTCCATGGGCATGCAAGAGCCATTGCAGAACTCCGGCGGCCACAAGCAAGATCAACGTTCCGGCAAAGACTACCGACCGGATCGCGCCGACGGTCGCCGCCCAGGCGGGATTCAACGTCGACTCGGTAAACAGGACGAGGTTCGTCGCCGCAACCTCCTGGTAGAATCCGGTCACCGTTCGGCCGTCCTCGTTCTTGAATTTCAGCTGTCCTTGGCGAATGGGCGCGGCGATGAACTTCTGGACGAGCTCCCGTTTTATTAAGCTGACGGAGTCGTTCGACCCTGAGCTGTCAAACACCGTCTGGCCCTGACGATTGGCGACGTAGGCGACCGTCTGCTGTCCAGGACTCGGCCATCCGCCTGCTTTGGTCAACTGTAAGCGCCACAGCGAGAGCCTCTCGGCCCCCGCGGCGTCGGTATTGGCCCTCGCCAGGTAGGTCCGGCCCGCCACCCCAATGACGGAAAAATCCTGCAGCTCCTTCACTCGGTCGACGCCAATGTCTCTTAGCGACAACGCCCTCGTTACTTCACCGCGAATGGGCAACAACTTGGTCCCGCTAACCTGAAATGCCAGATCGGCGCCCTCCGGGTCGACTGCTGCAGCCATTTTCGCGACATAGGACGCTACCTGTTCGGACTGCCGTTCAAGAAGCAGGAACACGATCGCTTCACTGTCGCGAAGCTTTTGGTCATAGACCGTACGCAGGGAAATGAGGGCGATCGAAATCACGGACAGTCCCACGACGGCCGTCACGACGCCCGCCAAAGAGAACTTCAGCCGCGGAAATCTAAGTGCCGCCATCTAGGGCCGCCTTCTTCACGATTAAATGGACGCGACGATTGCGCGCGAGATTTTCCTTGATGATTTTACCGTCGGCGTCACGCTCCGCAAAAAGCGGCTCGAGATCTCCAATGCCGGACACGCTGACGCCGCGCCTGTCGACGCCATAAGCAATCAAGGCCCGGGCGACCGCGGATGCCCTGAGCGACGACAGAGCCCAATTATCTGGCACGCCGGGTCTAAGTTGAGGCTGCACACTGTCGGAGTGCCCAACCACCGCAATGCCGAGCACGCCGTTCATTCGTACCAGCTCATCCGCGATCTCCTTGATCCTTACCTTAGCCGCCGGCTTCAGCTGGTCGCTACCGGACGAAAACAAGGTGTCGGCCGGGAGTGCCAGATCGATCAACAGCTCCTTGTTCGACTGTCCGGTGCGAAGCACTCCGTCCGTCTTTTCCATTCGTTTTTTGATGGCCTTCGAAATTTCAGACAAGGCCTGATCGCTCTGCGTTTCCTTTTCGATTTTGGCCACAACGGAATTCATATCTTCGCCTGGGGAAACCATGGCCATCATCATCTGAAAGGCCCGAAGCTGACGATTCGCGGAAACATGGCCAACTTCGGCGCCGAATTTTTCGACGTACTGGCCGCCGAACGTTTCGGCGATCTCCTTCTGGAACTCGGAAAACTTCGTCTCGTCCACCTGCGACAACGAATACAAAATCACGAAAAATCCGAACAACAATGTAACCATGTCGGCGTATGACACCAACCACGACTCGCTGTCTTCGTGCTGAACGTGCTTGCCGCTGCCGAGAAGGCTCATGCAGCCGCCCTCTTGAGGGCACCGACAGCCCGCTCGCTGGGAAGTATGAACGACTTGCTGTGTTCTTCGATGAACTTGGCGGGCAATTCGTCGGCGATCATCATGATCGCTTCGACCACGATGCGCCGCGCCACGAGGTCTTCCCGGCTTTGCTTCGTCAAATTTTCCGCAATCGGCGTGAACACGAAGTTGGCGAGCACGATCCCGTAAAGAGTCGCTACTAGCGCAATTGCCATCGAGGGACCAA
>JAYWBY010000172.1:0-6099 GCA_043781115.1 Pseudomonadota bacterium | reverse complement strand
GCACTGTCTAAATCCCTTTAGACTATATCCCGTTAGACGAGATCAATGACACCGGGTCCATTGGATGCCGTACAACAACTTGAGCTGACCGTCGATCGAGTCGGTGGTGATTAGACCATGGCTCCACGAGGCGCGGCTATTGTCGACGGTGAGCTGGGTGTTGATGTTCAACGCCCGTTGGGCGCCGCAAGGCGACCAAACCAACGCTTCGAGGCCGAGCGTATCGCGGATCGTGAAGTTCTGGTCAGTAGGACCAACCATAATGGTCTTCAAGACTGCGGTCGAGCCTTGGCCTTGGAAGTAGTAGGACGATTGCTGAGCCGCCTTGACTCCACGCTCTAGCGCCTCGTAGCCGCGGTAGTCGACCGAGAAGATCGAGTAAGACCAGCCTTGCGGGAAGTCTAGGTCGAGGTTGACCTGGCAGTTCTTGCGCTTTTCGCGAAAGGGCACGCCTGGTCCGACTTCAGCGATGTATTGATCGAAAAGTAGCGTAAAGGCCTGACGGTCCGGCGACGTGTTGCTCGCGACCGATCCTGCAGGGCAACCACTACCGGCGTACGAAATGCTCCGTACGCGCACATAAGCGGGCGCATCGGCAAATGCCGAGGCCGCGACCGTGGAGAAGAGCAGCGCGACGCCACTCTTCAAAATCATCGACGCCAGTTTGCTGTTGAGTTTCATCTTCGATCCTCCCCCATCTTGCGGAATGCTTTGTTCTGCGACCTCGCAGATACGCCTTTTCGTTTTGCACGAGTCGTGCCACACGCCGCATTCGCTGGAATGACGGCGACTTTTACGCAAGCGGCGAAAATCTCACGCGCCTTTCAGAACTAAGATGCGCAGAGATAGGCGAAGATGCGCTGCCGTTCCTCACGCATCATCTTCATTCATTACTATGATGGGCCGACGAAACGAGGAGCTGTTTGGAACAGGCTGTTCTTCCAAGTCAGTACACAGAACGGTTTGTTCTGCGACATCTTGTGCTCGCGAGGCGCTTGTGGTTAAATGTAAATGTGGGAGCAGAGGAGAGTGCCCGTAGGGCATCGCCGTCCCATCTCAGCGAATCTTAGTGAAACCGGTAAACTTCCGGACCGCCCTCCTGCCAGACTGGCGCCGTCATTCCGGCCTAGTCGTGGGCACTTGCACCGCGACACACTTGGCGAGCTCTTATATTTTCCGCGTTTCTCTCGGGAAAAATAAGAGGTTTCCCAGAGTGAGACATAATGACGCGGTGTTTTCAAAGGGTTGGTACGCGCTTTGCAAAACCCCTTCTCGTTCGCATGATGCGAGCTTTCAACTTAATTCCCCTGAGGAGGATTTCGCCGATGGTCAGCCTAAAAAATCTCGTAAAGTTCGGAGCGCCCCTACTGTTCGCCACGATCTCGTCCGCCGCCCACGCTGATGCGCCGGCTTATGTTCGCGTTCGTAGCATCTCGTACGCCGGCAGCGGCTGCCCCGCCGGTTCCGTCGCGGGCAACACGTCTCCTGACCGTCAAGCCTTCACCCTCCTCTTCGACCAATACGTCGCGGAAGTCGGCCCGGGCGTCCCCTTCAACCAAAAGCGCAAAAACTGCCAAATCAACGTCGACCTCGACTTCCCGCAAGGTTGGTCGTACTCGATTCTGACCGTTGATTACCGCGGTTATGTCGCTCTCGAAGGCGGCGTCAAAGGCGCGCAACAGTCGTCCTACTACTTCCAAGGCCAAGGCTCGACCGCGACCTTGAAGACGAACATGTTCGGCCCGATCGACCAAAACTACCAAATCCGTGACACCCTCGGCCTGAGCGCCGTCGTCTGGTCGCCGTGCGGCGCCCAACGCGCTCTCAACATCAACTCCCAGCTCACCGTGGACAACGCCGGTTCCGCTTCGCGTCACGGCTTGCTCACCACCGACTCGATCGATGGTCAGCTCCACCTCGTTTACGGCATCCAATGGCAACGTTGCCGCTAATCAATCGGGGCTTCGCGCCCCTTTGATTTACGGTATTTGCTAACGCATCGGCCCCGCTAAGGCAACTTAGCGGGGCCGCCTTTTTAGCGGGGTTCACAGAACAGGCTGTTCTTTAAACTCTTGCTTCACGACGCGAAAAATTATAGAGTCGGATGAGCTTGCTGGGGGGCGTCGGTGCAGCAAGAATTTCAATCCAACGACTACAAGACCATCCTCAAGGAAGAGCTGGCCTCGCGCTGTCGGCAGAATCCGCGCTACTCTTTGCGCGCTTTCGCCCGCGACCTGAAGCTCGCGCCGTCGAGGCTGAGCGAGATCTTGAGCGGCAAGCAAGGCTTGTCGCGCGATGCAGCGATCAAAGTCGCGCAACTTTTGGGCTACGGCCAAGGCGAGCTCGAACGCTTCTGCGATCTCGTCGAATCGCTGCACGCGCGCAGCCGTCGCGATCGTGAAACCGCCCGCATTCGTTTGAAAAAGCATCAAGTCCCTACCGAGCGCGTGCAGATGCAGGCGGACGCCTTCAAGGCGATTTCGGACTGGTATCATTTTGCAATTTTAGAGCTCACTTTAGTCGACGGATTTCGCAGCGACGCCAAGTGGATCGGCAAAATGCTGGGCGTTTCGGAATTCGAAGTGCAGCTCGCGCTCGAGCGTTTGACGCGCTTAGGACTCATCGCCTGGAAGGGCACGAAGCTCGTGCCGACGAACGCCGAGGACGAAGTCACGGGCGACGTACCGTCCGATAGCATCAAGAACTTTCACGCCCAAATCATGGTTAAAGCAAGAGACGCTTTGTACCTGCAAGCCATCGATGAGCGCGAGTTCCGCGCCGAGATCATCGCCATCCAAAGAGACGACCTCGCCGACGCAAAAAAGGCGATCCGTGACTTCCAGCACAGATTTTGCAAGAAACTGGCTGAGGCTGAGGTCAAGGACGCCTTGTACTGTTTGGCGGTCCAATTCTTCGACCTAGGTGAGAAGGGGGCAAAGTCATGAAGCAGTTCAAATTGATGGCAGGCAAATTGATGGCAGGCGCACTGGCGCTGGCGGCGACGCCGGCACTGGCGGGACGCGGAGTGGGCAACGGCGGAGACGGCATCATGCTGCTCTTCGCCAAAGCCCGCGAGCACGCGGCGAACGTCACCCTACGACTGCAGGACCGCTCCCTGCCTCTCGCGCTCAACGCTAGCCTCCGTGACTGGCTGCTTGCGCACCATCGCGAACTCGCGGCAGATATCGCGGTCTCAGAACACCAACGGTTGGAAGAGAGCGAGCCGACCTGTGCCTTCACGCAGCACACGGCCGCGGCGGCGATCCAGCTGTCGATGCCGACGTGCAACCTCCGCATCCAATCCTTCGACGACGCCGGCGAACTGCTGGTCCACGAATCGGTCCACCACTTGGGCGTCGAGGACGAAAGCTTCGCCGACTCTGTGGCCCTCGCCGTCTACGACGCTTGGCGCAACGGCGGCACCGAATGGACGTCGATGACGCAAGCCGGCGCGCCTCAGGCCCGCTACCAGGGTTCCGCGGTCTGGACCGGTACGGAGATGATCACCTTCGGCGGCTTGATCGACACCGATTACAACTCCACCAACACCGGTGCGCGCTATGATCCCGCCGCGGACGCGTGGACGGCGCTGCCGACTCAGGGCGCTCCGGCGCGCTTCGGCCACCAGGCGATCTGGACCGGTAAGCAGGTGATCATCTGGGGCGGCTTCGTCGTCCGCGCCGACGACAGCAAAGTCTGGCAGAACACCGGTGCCATCTATGACCTGGCGACGAACACGTGGCAGCCCTTGCGCACGCCTTACGGTCCGACCGAGTTCTTGGACGTGCATGCGCCCGACGAGCTCCGCGCCGTGCAGACGATGGTCTGGACGGGGAAAGAGATCGTCATCTACGGCGGGTCGGTCGACAAGACCAAGCCGATGGGTGGCATCTACAACCCAGACACCAAAGTTTGGCGCTCGCTCAGCACCTCGGGCCTACCGTCGCGTCTCGGTATCGTCGGCCACTCGGCCGTATGGGCCGACAACGGCATGATCGTCTTCGGCGGCCGCGATCTGGGCTCGAGCCCGACGAACGCCGGCGCCAGCTTCGACCCACTGACCAACCGTTGGACCGCGATCTCGACCACCAACGCACCGACGGCTCGCGATGCTCACGCCGCGGTTTGGACGGGAGCCAAGATGTTCGTTTTCGGCGGCGCTGACTCGCAACCTGACATGATCGGCACGGGTGGCTTATACGATCCGGCGACCAACAGCTGGCAATCCGTCCGCACCGACACGGTGCAAGCCCGCATCGGCCACTCGGCGCTTTGGACCGGCAACGAAGTGCTGGTGTACGGAGGCAAACCGAAGAAGCTCTTCGGCGGTCGTTACTTCAACACGGTCGGCGCCTTCAGCCCGAGCTCGCTCAGCTGGCGCACGGTGGACGTCATCAGCGCTCCGCAAGCTCGCGGCTTAGGCTCGGCGGTGTGGACCGGCAGCAGCATGGTGGTCTTCGGCGGCCTCGGTGACGGCGGGACATTGCTCAACAACGGTGGCGTCTTCTACCCGTAAGCACGCGGAGGATGGGGACTGACCCCATCTTACCATCTCGCTGGGGATGACGTTCAGGCCGCTCGGGCCCCTGCTTCCTCGTGACCAGCGGCGGTGGAATTCCCCAGCTTCGCCTTCTGTTTCTTCTGATAGAGCAGATAGCCTCCGCCCGCCGCGGCAAGGACGAAGACCGCCAAGGCGATCGGATGATGCGCGATCATCGCGACGACGATCGTGACCGCCGACAACGCCGCGGCGACGAAGAAGAAAATGATTCCTAGGACGAAGCGCCCAGCAGATCCCAGGAAGGGAATGACGTCGAGCAGCGTCGTGATCGGCCCGGCCAGGAGGATCAGGCCCATCCACATGACGAAGAAGCCGACGAAGCGCAGGACGACGGCGACGAAGCTTGCCGATTCCTTCTCGGATTGGATCATCGCTCGGGGTTGCTTGATCCCAGCCATGACCAGGAACTTTTCCTTGCCGTTGCGCGCGACGTAGGTCTGGTACTTTTTTCCGACCTGTTTCGCGATGACGCTGAACGGTCCGGCCTTGATGACCTTATAGCTGATGCGCACGTCGCCCAGGGCGTCGCCGGTCGTCCCGGCCTTCTTCCGCAAGTAAATCATGCCATTTTTGAGGTCGGGCTTGAACTTGGCGGAGGCGAGCATCGCCGCGGTAACCGGTAGTTTGTCGTTCGCGTCCAGGCGTTCTAGCACGTCGGCACCGTCCATCTTGCCAAAGTGCGGCTTTTGCACCTTGGTGTTCTTCGCCTCGACCGTCAGTTCGGGATTCTGGTGTCCGGTCGGGACCTTGAAATGGGACGAGTCCTCGACGCCGTCGGCCCAGGCCATTTGGTAACTGAAGTTGGTCTCGGTGCGACGCTTGCCGCCGAGCTGCGTCTTCGCTTTCGAATCGGATTTTTCGACCCATTGGTACATTTCGACATGACGGGCCAAGGCCAGATAGGGACCGGGCGCCAGATAAGGGGCGTCGCCGAGCTTCGCGGTCGCATCGAGTTTGCCGGTGGCGTGCACGAGTTTGCCGTTATGTGCTTTTACTGGCGCGACCGAACTGCCCTTCACCAAGACCTTGTGCATTTCGTCGAGTGAATCCTTCTCCGCGATGACGTTGCCTTCGTTCCACCAAAGGATGCAGAAGCTGCCGAAGAAGAGCACCACGCCGAACAACACGCCGACCAACGAGTCGATCAAGCGTTGGCCGAAGCCCTCTTCCGAGACCTCCCGGACCGAGCCGACGGCGCTGCCAATTTGGTCGAGCATGAGGAAACCTCCGAGGGGACCCGAGGCGGGCCCATAAGGGGCTTCGGTGTTTACGTCGCGAAGTTTAGGTAAAAACGAAAATTTTGACTTCGAAGCTAGTGATACTGAATAGTTGTGATAAAAGCTGATCCAAATCCGCCGCTTAGATAGAATGGCCTCAGTGAAACGAGCCTTTCGCGCAGGGGTTGGCGACCATGGGCCGAATTCTCCTTTTCCTCACGTCGTCTTTTCTCGGCCTTGCTCAGGTGGCCCACGCCGTTACGGCCGAGGCCGAATACAAACTCCCGGCTACCGTCGACGCCGACGTCCTGCCTGGCGTCG
>JAYWBY010000171.1:0-6110 GCA_043781115.1 Pseudomonadota bacterium | reverse complement strand
TTGGCGGTCGTTTGCACGCTGGTCAAGACGATCGGGATATCCTTGTACGCCTCTTGAGCCTTCAGGTGGCGCGTGATGTTCGCGGCGTCGATCTGCGTGTAATCCATGTTGATGACGATCAGATCGACCTTCTCGACCTTCAAGAGCTTGTTCGCCTCGTCGTAGTTGGCCGCGGGACGGACGTATACGCCCATTTTGCGGTAACCGGCACGGTCCAAGTCCGTGGTCAGCGTCTTGTTGTCGATCGACAGCATTTTGATCGTGGTCTGAGCACTCATGGCGAAAAGCTCCTGGAATACGCTGGATCTATCCTAACTACTGGTGGATTCGGCAAGCGACTGAGGGGGTTTAGCGAAAAATTGCGACCTTCTCATACAATGCTGATATAATTAGGTAAAATTACCAGAGAATCGCATTTGTCAAAGCTCAAGCCAGCCAAAGCCCGCCTTGACCAGCTGCTCCTCGAGCGGGGGTTGGCGGAGTCTTTGGAGACGGCCCGGGCGCTGATCATGGCCGGCTCCGTCGTCGCGGGCGACCAGCGCGTCGACAAGCCCGGGACTTTGGTCGCCCGCGACGTGCCGTTGCGATTGAAGGACCAGGGAGGCCGTTTCGCCAGCCGAGGAGGCGACAAACTCTTCGCGGCCCTGGAGGACTTGGGTCTGCTCGAAGCTCTGAAGGGGGCCAATGTGCTGGACGTCGGGGCGTCGACAGGCGGCTTCACCGACTGCTGCCTTCAACTCGGCGCGCGGCACGTCATCGCGCTGGACGTCGGCACCGGCCAGTTGGCTTGGGAGCTGCGTAAGGATGAGCGCGTGACCGTGCTCGAAGAGACCGACATCCGGGATTTTTCCCGCGCCGCGCACCCGCCTGTCGACTGGGTGGTCGCCGACATCAGCTTCAACTCGCTGGCCCGCTTGGCGGAGCCGCTCGTCGCAGCGGCGCCAGGAGCGGCGTTTCTTTTGCTGGTGAAGCCGCAATTTGAATTGGCCCGGAGGCAGATTCCCGACGGCGGCGTCGTGCTCGATCCAGCTTTGCGCGATCTCGCCGTCAAGCAAGTCGAGGCGGCGTTTGCCGCCGTCGGCTTAAAAGGCGGCGCGACCGTCGAGTCGAAGCTCGCCGGTCGCGCCGGGAACAGGGAAATCTTTTTCTACATCAGGTCTTGAGGCCGGCGTAGAGATGCGCTTCGTTCTTGATGCAGTAGAAGAAGTGCGCGGCGTCCAAGGCGTCGACCCATATGGTGTCGGCCATGTAGTCGTAATGGGCGGCGATGTGGCGGAGGTCGATGGCCTCCAAGACCAGCTCCTGGTCCATGTCGTAGAGCTCGCACATGCCCCCTAGCGACAGGCGTTGTCCCCGGTACTGCTCGGGATCGTGGCCGAGCTCGTTGAGGGCCTCGGCAAATTCCTGCTTCGTGACCTGGGGGGGCATCGGATCCTCCTTGGACCTGTTGAATGGTGGGGCATTGAGTTGTGAGGGAATACTTAAATTCTAGGGCAGGCCGGGATGCCGGCGCAACGGGAAGACTTTGCAGGCCAGGGGTTTGGCGTGCTGACGAAGGTGCCGCGTAGGGACTTTGGCGCTGGCGTCAAACGACCGACGGCTTAGCTTCCGGTCAGCCAATCCTTGCGGCTGCGGCCGACGGCGTCGGCGAGCGTCTTGTGCGGATTGAAGACGAGGCGCGGCACTTCTACAAACATACAATTGGCCAGGTCGCTGTTGCCCAGCAGTTCATAGAGCACGGTCTCGTAATAAACCACGGGGTGACCGCGGTAGTTCTTTTGCGAAAGCAGCCAGAAATCGCGGTTCCGACGGCTATAGTAATCCGCGTCGGCGGTGATCTCGGCGGTGACGAATACCGGGTTGAAATGCGTCGCACGCTCGGGATTGGCGAGAAAATCCCGCCTATCGGCGTCGCTGACGTGCGGCACTTCGACGCAGATTTTGGGCGTCTCGCCGCCGTGGCGCACGAAGCATGGCGTGCCGCCGACATCCCGGCCGGTGTTAGGGACCTGACCGAAAGTGTTCATCGGCCGGCGGTAGAGCTCGAGGAGGCGCGTCCGCCCTTCGGACAGGGCGCTTACGGAGGCGTGGAAGAGGCGGAACTGCAGCTCCCACAGGCGCCGTTCGTCGGCGTTGCCGCAGGTGGCAAGGGCCGCCGCTTCGGCCGGCGTCAAGGGTCTGGCGCCAGCGTCAAGAAGCAGGGTCTCGGCAAGTTTTGCCGCGTGGCCGAGTTGGGAGGCGGTTAGGCTACGACGAATGCCCCGAACCGTCGCGAGCACTGCGGCATGGGTGGCGAAGAACGAATGCGTCGCGGCGAGCGCCTCGGCGGTCGTGCCCATGACGTTGTCGATGTTGCGGATGAAGAGCGAATGAGCGGTCTTGGCTAGCGCGCCCGCGGCTGGAAAGAGCTGCGCCAAGGCCCCGTGGCCCGCGGGCACCGGCGAAGGTTGACCTTCCGCGTCTAGAAAGATGTCGCCGTCCGGCTTGAAACGGAGCGTCGAAAGGAGCATTCCTTGTTCGAGAAAATGCACGGGCAAACGCGACCGGACTTCCGGCTCGGCGAGCGCGGCGGCGAAATCCCGTTCGAGCCCGGGAGGCGTGACGTAAATCTCGGCGACTAGGTCGTCGAGGCTCGCGTGCTCCAGGACTTTCATCGCGAGAAAGGACAACCCCTCTTTGATGCAAGGGAGGAGCGCCTTTGGCATGTTGAGATCGCGCGCTAGCTGCTGACGGCCTTCCGCTCCGAGCTTGGTCAAACTGCGCTTGCCTCGGATCAATTCGCTGACGCTCTCCGGCAGATGCCAGTCGGCGGCGCCTTCTTTGATGAGGTCGGCCAAACGCTGATCGAGATCGGTGGCGTTGTTCTCCAGAGCTTGTATCAACGCCGACAGAGGAGCGGAATAGCGGCTCGCCGCTCCCGCGGCGGGAACGAATGCGGCGACGCCTTGGCCGCCGAGCTCCTGGACCGGCGCGCGAACGCGGGCAAAGGCTCCGGCCGGCACGATACCGCCGTTGTCGATTCGGCACGTGTCGACGATCGGAAAGAGTGGTTTGACGCCGAGGGTCGCGGCTTCGCGGATCTTAGCGGCATGCGAGGCTACCTGGTCATAATCAAGGCCGAGCTCAATAATGTCGGCCTTGTACTTGGCTAGCATGTCGCTCAACGTCGAAGCTCGCTCTCAGACTTTGGAAACCGCCAATCCCGTGAGAGAGGCGCGCAGCGCGGCAGTCCGCACCGCCGACGATGCATCGGATTCTGCCACGCGCACGAGGCTTTGTCCAATGCCCATCCAGGCGCCGCTGCGATGGATTGCGTGGCATGCCGCGAGACGAACCCACGTTGAACCTTCGCTGGCGAAGAGTTTTTCGACGACTTCCGCCGCGCCTCGGGCGCCTTCGAACTCCGAGATTCTCTGCAAAAGGGCCGCGAGTCCGGCGTCGCTCAATGGTCGAAGCTCTTCCATCCAGCGCTTGAAGGGCGCGGCGTCTTCGCTCGGGACCATCCGGAATAATTGAGATTGATAGGCTGAGGGGAGTTGCCGGATTTCCTCGTCACCGTAGCGGCCAGAATTGAGGAGGTTGCGAGCAAAGGCTTCCGCCGTCAACTCTTCGCCGAGCGGCATAAGGCGCCAGCGCGTTTCTCCTCCCTCGCGGCGCCGAAGGTCGTCTGCGGGTTGAACCAGGCCGACCCGGCAGAGGGTCTTCAGCAATTGTTCGGTGATCGCCACGGGGGTCGCGGCCAAAAGGTCCGGGAAGAGGCGAGCGAGCTTCGGGGCCACCTGCTTCGTCGACTGCTCGCCGCGTTTCCCGAGGCTCAGCAAGAAACGCAACATCCGAACGCTACCGTCGCCGAGAAGGGCCTCGCCCCAAGGCTCCTCGACCCGGTTCATCAGATAACGCAAGCGGTGGGCCCAAAGGGCGGTCGGCTCGTCCTTTAGTTCTTTGGACAAGCCGCAAAGGACGTCGGCGATTTGAGCGTCCAGGACAGAAGCGAAGCGGCTCGGACCGCCCTCGCCACCCTGGGAAAGCCAGCGCATGGTGTCCTTGATGCGTTTGAATAGCTGATCGCCAAGCCCAAGCTCGGTCGCCAATTCGCCTTCGCTGCTTGCGGTGGCGCTGGCGACGCAAACGTAACGGACGAATTCGTCGTCGGTGCTCGGCACTAACGAAGGCCGCGTCAGTTCGGGGGCCGCGTCTCCTGGAGCGATCAGGAGCGCTCCGCTCAGGAGTTCGACGACGGCCCGGGGCAAGCCGTATTCACGGCAAAGATGATCGTCCAAAACGTCCTTGAACAGGGCGGTTTTGCGCCAATGACGGTGTTTGAGCAAGGCGTAAATCAAGTCGTGCTCGAAAGCGCGTAAGACGCCGCGAGCGACCAATGCTTCGTCGCGAATCGTCGCGCTCGCCTTGGCGAAGGACAGCGCCAAGCGCAACGCGGCTTCGTCGGCAAAGGCGACGGCCGAAAAATCCCGCGGGCCAACCATTGGGTCATGAAGCATGCGTGTGTTGTCCTTTGCTTTGATTATAACCGAGCCCTGAGGACGCCGGAAATCGACGCAAGTTTAAAGCTTTGCGACCGTGCTCCGATAAGTCAGATGGCGAAGCTCGCATTGATCTAGGGGCCTAAAAGGCGGCATGAACCGCCCCGCTAAGCTCTCCAGACCACGGATTTTTGGCTCAAAGCTTCGACAAAAGGAAAACGTGACCAAGGAAGGCGAAAAGAATTTCGGCGCGTTGCTGAGCGGTCTGGGCTTTGCCTCCGAGAGCCGTCAGACGTGGACGCTCTGGCGCTTAGCGGTCAAAGCCGAGGAAAAGTCGAAAGAAACGCCAAAATCCCGTAAGACATCCAAGTCTTCGACGAAAGCTCCGACTCGCCAGACCAACCCGTGGAAGCTCAACGCCCTGGAGCTGGCCGAACGGCGCACCGGGTTGGCGTTGCACAAGTTAGCGGTGACGCTCGACAAGGACGTCTTGCTCGCCAACCTCCAGATCGCGACCAAGAAATACTTCGGACCGCGCGCCGCGGCCAACTTCGTTTACTCCGAGACCGGCGACGTCTGGTGCGTGTTCGAGTTTTCGCGGCCCGGGACGCGCGAGAAGGCCAACGTGCCGGCGCAAACGGCGGCCGGCGCCCTGATGCCGCACGGAATCGGCGGCTTCAACTTCCGCATGATCGCGGATGGCGCTCAATGCGCGGTCTTAGTCTCCGACTTCTTCGGCGTCGGTTACGTGCCGCAGACGTTCGCCTCCGTCCCGCTTCGCCTCATAGCCGACGCACTGTTCGTGCGCTGGGCCGTCGACAAGGACCAGGAGTCCGAGACCTTCAAAGCTTTGTCGATCAATGAACTTCGCTTCCCGCTAGCGACGCTCGGGCTGCGCCCAGCGTTCGCCAAAGCTGATGCTGGCGTTGACGAACTCTTGGCTGTCCTCGTCAAGTCCAAGGCGCAGCAGACCCCAGCCGTCATGGCCGACGCCGGCGGCTTGCAGCTGCTGGCCCCTAGCGATGACGTCGAAAACGCGCCTGGCCGCACCGAGGTCGTTCACGTCCCTCTCGAAGTGTTGGAAGCCCGTGAACGCGAGTCAAAGCTCCGCGATATCGACACCCTCGTCCTTGCAGGAAAACTAGGACGGGCGACCGAATTGGCGACCGAGCGCCTTAGCGACGACGCGAGTGGACTATATTTGATGCGGCGCTTAGCGCTTCTCGGCATCGCTGGCGCCCACGAAGGGGCGCCAACTTTCGTGGACCGGGCGCTTAACTTTGAGCCCGACAACAAACTCTTCTTGTCGCTCGCGGTCGACTTGGGCCTCGAGGACGGCAATCAGGCCTCGGTTTTGCAACGCCTTTCCCGGCTTGGCGGACTGTTGATGGAAGAGATTCCGGGCGCCGACACGTTGAACGCCTTCGACGTGGTCTTGCCGGAACTTCTCGGCGACGCCTGGTGCCTAGAGGATCGGCGAAAAGCCGAAGAGTGTTATCAAAGGATCATCGAGAAACGGGGCGACATGCCGCGGATTCTCCGCAAGTTGATCAACATTTCGAAGCTTGGTGGTCGTCCAGAGACCGAAATTGCGTACCTCGGACGCCTGGCGATCGTGGAACGCCGACG
>JAYWBY010000170.1:0-2135 GCA_043781115.1 Pseudomonadota bacterium | reverse complement strand
TGATGAACCGATCGATCTCGCGGCTGCCCGTGCCGTTGCCGACGGCAATGCACTGGACCTTGAATTTGTCGATAAAGCCGGCGATGACGGCTTTGGCTTCCTTCGTTTTGCCGGAATCTTCCTTACGGTAGTCCGGGTAAATCGTCGCCGAGGCTAGGAGTTTCCCGGTGTCGTCGACACAAGCAAGCTTCGAGCCCGTGCGAATGCCCGGGTCGACGCCCATGACGACTTTGCCGGGGATCGGCGGCAGAAGCAGCAGGCTCTCGAGGTTCTTCGAGAAGACGTTGATGGCTTCGTCTTCCGCTTGGCCTTTCATCAGGAGACGGAGTTCGGTCTCGATCGAGGGACCAACGAGGCGCTTATAGCTCTCCTCGACGGCGTGGCTCAGAAAGTCCTTCACCGTGTCGGTGGCGACGCGGCTGCCTAAGACCAAGGCGCGGAGATCCGTGCCGATCCGGGCTTCGTCGACTTCGATGCCGACCCGCAAGACCTTTTCGGCCTCGCCGCGGCGGACGGCCATGATGCGGTGCGACGGAGCAGAGCGCAGCGGCTCTTTGTAGTCGAAGTAATTTTCGTACTTCGACGCGTCGGTCTTCTTGCCGGGGCTCTTCTTCGGCGACAAGCTCTTGGCGGTGACGGGCTTCGGTTCCGAGACCTCGACTTGGTCGGGGTTTTTGTGCAGGACCGCTGGGTCCTCGATCTTCTTGGCGACGAGGAGGCCAGATTCCAAGCTGATCTGGCGAACGAGGGCGCGGTATTCCGCGGTCTCGTTGATGCGTTCGGCGAGGATGTCAGTGGCGCCGGCGAGGGCGTCCTCGGGCGTCGCGACTTTCAGTTCGGCGGGGACGTCTTTGCCTTCTGGCGTGACGAACGCGCGAGCAAGAGCGAGCAAATCATTGAGCGTGTCGCGCCCGGCCAGAATCTGATCGAGGAGAGGCTCTAGCCCCTTTTCTTTCGCGATCATGGCGCGGGTGCGGCGCTTCGGCTTGAACGGCAAATAGAGGTCTTCCAACTCCTGGCGCGTGGCGCAGGCTTCGAAGCGTTTCTTCAGTTCGTCGAACTTGCCTTTGAAGGCCGGATTCTTCTGGCAGTGCTCTTCCACGACCCTCAAGTAGTTGACCTTCGCCCCTTCGAGCTCCTGCAAGTAGGCGTAGCGGTCGCGGATGTTGCGGAGCTGGACCTCGTCGAGGGAGCCCGTCATCTCTTTCCGGTAGCGGGCCACGAAGGGAATCGTGCACTGCTCTTCGAACAGGAGTTGGATGACGCTGTGGACTTGGGCCGGCTTGACCTTGAGCTCGCCGGCGACTTTTTGGATGAGGTTTGTCTGCATGGGATATCCGGGTAACTGGTTCTAGCCGACTTCCGTGCTGCTGAAGAAATAGCGGATCTCGGTCAGCGCGTTTTCCTTGCTGTCCGAGCCGTGCACGGTGTTCTCGCCGATGCTCTTGGCGAAGTCGCGGCGAATGGTGTTGACGGCGGCCTTGGCCGGATCGGTGGCGCCCATTAGGTCGCGGTTGCGTTGGATGGCATTTTCGCCTTCCAAAGCCATAACAACGACGGGACCCGAGGTCATCATTTGCACGAGTTCGCCGAAGAACGGCCGGGCCTTGTGGACCGCGTAGAAGCCTTCCGCCTCGCGGAGCGACATGTACTTGCGCTTCATGGCGACGACCTTCAGGCCGGACTCCTCGAAGCGTGTGATGATCTTACCGATGAGATTGCGCTGCGTTCCGTCCGGTTTGATGATGGACAAAGTCTGCTCGATCAAGGCGTTAATCCTCCAAACGCGAGGTAAATACTGATATTCAGCTTGGGGTCGGATTCTACTGCAATGGGGGATTTTGTAAAGGACTGGTTCGACGGGGAAATGGGCTTAATTTCGTGGACTTAGAGACGAAGAATGGACGTTGCGGGGCCGGCATTTCTTTGATTCAGAGATTCCCCCGATTCTTTGAATATCAGGGATGCGAGGCTTGCGGCGATGCTTCGAAATGGACTCGTGAATGCGTCAGGGTTCAAAGAAGAAGAGAATTTTGGAAAAAGGGAACGGCCGTAGCGCCGAGCCAAGCTCGGGGAAAGGGAAAGATGACATAAGGATGTGACGTCGGAAACTTTCCAAAGAAGTCCGGTGGGTT
>JAYWBY010000169.1:0-6128 GCA_043781115.1 Pseudomonadota bacterium | reverse complement strand
AGCTGAACGCTTGATGGTGCTGCGCGGCTTCTCCCTGGAAGAAGCGGCGAGCCGACTCGTCGGCATCGCAGGCCTGGCGCCCGTCGAATTCGACGACGACATCAGCCTGGTTTGGTTTCGCTTCGGCGAGCACGAAGTGGCGAAACAGCGCGCGGCTATTTGATCCGCGTCTTGCCGCCGAACAATTTGCCCAGGGCTTTGAAGATCACGTTGAGAACCTGGAGCATCACGGCACCGGCGCCGATGAGCAGGCCCCAAAGGGCCAAGATCGGTACGACTGCATAGCCGACCAGGGCTTCGAAGTGGTCTTTGCCGGTGATGTCGTTCCTGCGCCAGCGCGCGTACTGCCCTTCGCGGTCGATCTTGTGCTCTTGCAAGGCGCTAGCCTCGCGTTTGGCGCGCAGCGTATCTTCGGTAACGATCACTTGCGACAAAAAGGCGACCTCCACAGCGGTGTCCGTCCTAGGAGTATAAGGAAAGATTGGGTTTTTTCCAAGCTGCCCGGCTCAAGGATGGACCAGAGGCGCCGATAGCAGATATTAGGAAGAACCCGCTAGAAAGTCAGGAGGACTTTATGAAATTGCTCCATGGATGGAGAACTCAATCGGTCGGTCTCGTCGCGTTGCTTGCCATGGCCACCCCTGCCCACGCCGCCGACGTCACCCGCAAGATCATCGCCGAGGTCGATCCAATCGCCCCGAGCTCCGCTGCGTACGAACAGGATCACGACGACGTCGTGACCAGTAAATGGGGCGGACTCGTCGACTTCAACATGGCTGGCGTCATCTCGACCGGGCCGGAGTTTTGGACCGGCACCTTCACCGTCAAGGGTCCGGACGACCCGACGCAGACCTATCGCCGGGAAGACTTCTGGCCGGGCGAGCGCCAAAAGATCGACGCCATCCGCCTTCGCTGGATGCTCACCAAATGGGAACAGCCGCAATCGATGCGCGGCTACTTCGTCAAGGGCGGCTACAGCTACACACGAATCAACAGCCGCGCCAACAAGTATGATGAAACCGCTGGCGAAGGCGACGCGCTGCCGGAAAACCTCCTCGTCACCAATCCGAACGCCGACACCGACCTAGTCACCGACATTCGCCACGGCGTCGTCGTCGCTTTCGGCAATCGCTGGCTCTTCTTCGACCAAAAGGTCTCGGTGAACCTCGGCGCCAGCTACACCGCGAACTTCAAACGCACGGTTTCGATCGACAGCAAGGACCCGAATGCGCGGGCCGACTACAACTCCATGATCGAATCGCTTCCGGACACCAAAATGTCGACGCGGCCGATGCCGGAAGCCAACCTGTTGTTCGGATACGCTTGGTAAGCTTTAGAAGTTAACCCCGTCATTTTAACGCGGCATAGAATCTTTAACGATTCTACGCCGCGTTTTAAATTGTTTAAATTCCGCTTATATGTTAGCATCCGCCCCGCTTTAGACCGCTTTCACGCTCATAATTTTAGGAATCATTATGAAACGTTACCTCGGTTTGGCGGCGGTTCTCGCCCTGACGGCCTGCGTCAAGACCAGCGCAAAGCACGATGATTCCACGCAAAGCGGCGGCCTCGACGCTTCTCTCGAGATGCTTTTTGCCCCCGGCCAGCCGTTGGCCGGCGACCCCAACATTTTCGACCTGACGGTTCAACGCCAAGACCCGGCCGCAAAGGCGCTCTACCGCGCGGGTGACCTTCCGGCCCCAGGGCAGACCATCGTCATCGACAAACTGCCATCCGGCGCCGCAGCTACTTTGGTTATGAACCTCTATCATGCAAAATTGACGCCTGAAGCCCACACCCACACTTGCCGCTCCGACGCGCCCGTCGCTTTGATTGGCGGCCAAACGACTAGCGTCAGCCTGACCTGCATGCCACTCCTCGACCCCGTTGCGAACCAGCTGATTCAAGTCTTCCTGAAAGTCGCGAAAGCCTCGATCAGCATCACCGAACTGGACCCTACGGCTATCCTGGCCCAGAAGGACTTCTCGCACGCGGCCCTCTTCGCGGTCATCGACCCCAAAGGTCGCCGCGTCAGTCTAAAACAAGACGAAGGCGGCCTAACCGTCTACGTCGGCGGCGACATCGCTTACCTGATGACGCCCGACCCGGCCCAAACGAGCTCCCCCGTGCAACGCCTCTTGGCCGGCGAGACCCTGACTTTGACTGCGATCACGGGCCAAATGCTCCCGATCAGTCCGGAAAGCGCCACGTTGAAACTCAGCGGCGCGCCGCTTCTCTTTGAACAAGCGGGCGGCGGCTACGGCGTGGCGTTAGCGATCGACCTCGCCAACGCCGCCGGCACCATCACCGTCAAAGGTCGCGTTCTCGAAGAGCCGGCTGGTTCCGAGTTTACGGTCGTCAGCTACAACGTGGAGAACCTCTTCGATCAAGAGGACGAAGCACGCAACTCGGGCTATGGCGATTATCGCCTGGCGGTTAACGACAAAGGCGAGAACAGCAACTACGGCGAGCCCGCGATGCTCGACGGTCAAACGATGTCTTTTACTCGAGTTAAGATCGAAGGCATCCGGAAAGCTCTCATCGGCATCGATCCCGCTGGCCCCGCCATCGTCGGCGTCGTCGAAATCGAATCAAAAGCCGTCTTGGATCAACTCTTTGACAGGGTCAAAGACCTCGGCTACGTCGCCGCGCAATACAGCCAGCCCGCGGACGGCCCCATGCCGACTGCTGTCGGCGTTGGCCTCCTCACCAAGTTTCCGATCGTCGAGTGGAGCCTCATCCAACCGGTCAACCCGCCCCTGCCGCAGGCCGAAGTCGAGGCCCTGCGCGCCATCTTGAAAGTGAAACTCGACGTCAACGGCCAGAGCCTGCTGGTTTACGTCAACCATTGGAAATCGAAAAGCGGCCCCGAAGTCCAACGGATCGCTTGCGCCGAAGCCTTGGAAAGAGACTTGGAACAAGTGCTCGCCGCCGACCCGCGCACCGACTACGTGGTCGTCGGGGACCTGAACAGCGACTACAACGAAGTTCTCAACGTCGTCGCGACGACGGCCGACCCTGTGCCGAAGTCCGGCATCAATACCGTCTTGCGCTCGCAAGGTGACGAGCTCAAGGTCCTGAAGGCCGTCGACCCGACGCTGAAATACGACCTTCTTTACGAACTCGACCGCGGCGCCCGTCGCACCGCCTACGAAGGCAGCTTCGGCTGGGGCACCCTCGACCACATCATTGTCGGCTCGGGTCTCTACGACCAAAAAGGCCTCACTTACGTCGACGACAGCTTCCAAGTCGCTACGACCCTGATGCCGCGCCTGAGCTTCCTCTTCAACCCGGACGGCTCGTCTCATCGTTGGCAAGAATCTCATGAAGGCAAGTTCACCCGCCACACTGTCGGCGGCTACTCCGACCACTTGCCCCTCTTCGCGCGCCTCCGCATCGCGCCCCGCCAAAGCCCCGGCACGATTCGCCTCGGCACCCCCGGCAAACCGGACGCCACCGACCCCAAATAAAAAGATCCCCCTGGACCGAAATCCAGGGGGAGAATCTTTGAGTAGTCTTGCATCGTAGGACGCGTCAGCTCAACTTCAGGCAAGGTCTAGAGGCAGCACCAAGGGCGCATTACGCCAGACCGATGCCGACCACTTTAGATTTCGCCGAGCACACCGAGTTTAAGCTGCATTTGCGACTTAGACTCTTCTTCGACTTTGGGGCCTGCGCCGCCATTTTTGTCGAATTTGCCGGACTGGTTGACGATCGCGACATAAGGCGTCCAGCCTTTGCCCATGATCGCCAAGTCAGCGCCGAGACCCCAAACCACGCCGTTGTCGTTCCAACCATAGGTCGTCGCGCCGGTGCGAGCGTCGCGGGTTTGACCGTTGACTTTGGAGTCATCCAAGCCTTGGGCTTTGTCGGACGCTTGCTTGTTGTCGAACGTCGAGAAGTGGAACCACGGGGTAGCCACGCCTTTGATTTCGTAACCGACGTTAAGAGCAATGGAAGTCGCAACGTTCGCTTCTTCTTTGTTCTTCTTCGGGTCCGAGAGGTCCGTCGTCTTGTCGACTTGATTTTGGTTGTAGAAGTCGAGGGTGGCGTTCAAGCCAGCCATCGACGTCTTGATGCCAACGTCAAACCAACGCGACTTGTTGTTGTCGAACGAGCCGATGTCCAAGTTCGGGAAGATGCCGCCAAATTGGCCTTGCCATCCCAAAACCCAGGTCGGGTGTTCGCTCTTGTTCCAATGAGTGTCGCCCGCAGCCTTGGTACCGACGACGTCGTTCAAGATCTGCAGTTTGACTTCGCCGGCGACTTTGAGGGTCAAGGCGATCATCGGAGTGTAGTCTTCGACGGCCAAATTGCCTTGGTCGAGGACGGTGTGGGTATGGCTGCGGTAGCTTTCGTCCATGTGGTCATAACCACCTTGCATGACCCGCATCTTCCCCATCGACATGCCGACCATCTTGGTGAACCAGTGCGTGCCGTAGCCGTACTGTAACGGCGTCGCGTTACCCAAGAGGTTGAACCTGAACGCAAACTCGGTCTCTTTGTTGTAGTTACCAGCAAACTTGATGTTAGCCGCTTGAACTTCGAGCGTGGTCGTCTTGTCCGGGGTGAAACCCGTACTTTTATCGAGACCGTGATCGTCGTAAAGAAGCTCTGACCTGAACTCGCCTCCCAATTTGAGCGAATTCGCGTCGGTTGTGACGTTAGTGCCTTCTGCTGCCCAAGCCGTATTGGCCAGGGCAAAACCCGCAATGCTTACTCCGAAAATGCGTCCAAGCTTAAGCAGCACGGTATCACCCTCCTCAATCAGTTAATGTTACTCATTCTGCTTATAGATCGTAGTTTAATTAAAAATTTTTCATAATCCAAGGCTTTCCGGCAAATAGACTAAAAAAGAATAAGGCCTTAGCGTTGAATTCTGGTCATTTGCAGTCGTTTTCAATTTCATGCGGCGACATGAAAGGCACGTCTAGTAAGGCTTTCAAGCCTTCTATCGAAACTCGCGTCGTTCAATGGCACCGTGATGAAAGATTAAGCAGCGGCGGAAAGTTTTGACTACTTTTTAAGCATCAATTCAAGCGTTCCGTGCGCAACAACCCGTTTTTATCGATGACGAGGCGAAAGTAATCGAGGGCTTGCTCGGCAATTGTGCCCTTACGAGTCTGCTTGGAATAACTAAGCGCCATGTCCAGATAGTAAACCTTGGGAAACTGCACTGCATGCACTTCGCCACCGGGTGCAACGACGTTTAAATAACGTGACGGTTCGCCTAGTCGCGCTAAGCATGCGTCAATGTTAATGCGCAAAATGTCGTGCACCGCGCGCAGAGGATAGCGGTTCAAAATTCGGATGTTGCTGCTGAGAGTGATGTCTTTTGTATAGTGCAGCACATGATCGATCGTTTCATCGGACCGTTCGTCGCCACCGCAAACGCTTTGGCGAATGTCCCGAATTTTCTCGGGCAGACCGTCAAATTTCTGAAAATTCGCGGTTTCCTTGATGAATCCGACGGGAATCGGGTCGCCGCGGCGATTGTGATAATAAATTCGCTCGCTGTGGTCCGGCATGCGGCGAAAAAGGCCGCCGCGGAAGTAGCTCCGACCCATTTCCTTGATGCGATCCTTAACGACATAAGCCAAAACGGCCGCGAGTAAGAAGAGCATGCCGCTGATTCCCCAGAGGTCGGCGACATTCGACGGACTCATCGCCGTTCTTAAGACCCACACCTGCGCCACGATTGCCCAGGCCGCTGCGATGCCGGCGGCAATCATTGCGCCCATTTGCCGCTGAAAGCCGAAGAGCGGGGTCGTCCGAATCTCGAGAAAGAGCACGGCCCAAATGCGGCGCTTGAGCTCGCCTCGGCGGTGAACGAAGCGCTCCTTTAAGGAATCGGGGCTATCTGGAGCGATCCTGATGTAGCCAGAGCGCTGCGCGTGCGCGTCGTGGCTGGCGAGGAGCTCCGTCACGCGGGAGGTGAACTCCGCGATGTCCGCGACGTCGTTGGCCGGCCGGTGTTCCGCCGACATCATGAGCAAGTAAGCGATGCCGTCCCGCAAGCGGTAGTAGCAGTATTCGTCGATTAGCTTCAGCTCGTGCTTCAAAGGATCGGAAACGTCGTCCGTGAGACGCTGCAGCGATTCGAGCAAGGCGCGGTATTCGAGGAGGAC
>JAYWBY010000168.1:0-6134 GCA_043781115.1 Pseudomonadota bacterium | reverse complement strand
CAAGCCGTTCACCGACAACATCATAGCCATCGACTACGAATTCTGAGTCGGTCTCAGTGCGCGATTTCCAGCGGTTTGTCGCTTTCGACTTGCAGCGTCATGCCTTCCGAGACGGCGCCGGAAGCCTGGGGGATGACGGTGATCGACGAGAGTTCCTTGAAGTTGTAGAGGAAGGGCGTCCCCGGACTTAAATCGACGTATTGCACGCGGTCGGAGTCCTTGTCGTAGATCGAGACGCGCAGCTTCGAGACGCTGCCGGCCTTTAAATTGACGGGTTTCAGCGACACCGTTTGCGGCATGTCGGTCGCCGTCAACACGACGCGCGCCGTCAGCGCCACGTAGGTCGTCGCCGGCCGCGGGATCGTGACGTTCTTGCCGGGAGGGAGACGGCCCAAGTCGAAGCCCGTCACCTTGCTGTCCTTCGGCGAAGTCTTGGCGAGGGCGGGCACGGCGGCTAGCGCGCAACATACGGCCATTGCCCGGAGCGTCGGTCTGAACGCCATGAAGACTCCCCCAAAATTTAGGTCTTTGCTCTATTTGGCATTTTAGAAGCCGAACCCGCGCGCCCGCAAGCTCAAGTTGTGAGCAGGGCATGAGCCGGCGTTAGTCGAGCGACTCACCACGGAATTAGCGGAGATCTCGGCTTTTTGCCAATTTTAGAGCGCCGACGAAGGCTCATTAACAGGCCCTTTCCCACCGAAAAGAGCTGGGGAAAGTCTAACAAACCCGGGAGTTTCATGGCCAAGCTCTGGCAGGTCTTAGCCCTCTTTGTGGCGCTCGCGAGCGGCACGGCGCGCGCATTGGTCGGCGGCAGCTTCGGCGGCACGCCGCATTTCGCGCTCGCCGCCGCGGAAGGGACCAGCGACCTCGTGAGCGCTTTGCAGTGGGACGTGCCCGACAGCCCGCACGGCTTCTCGCTCGCCGGCCAAGGCTTCCTTGGTCGTTATGGTTTGACCGCCAACGAAGTGCTCGCCGAGTTGGCGCCGCATCTTGCCGCTTGCCGGCTGGTCTTGGCGCGCTCGGAAGGCGCCGGCACCGCGGTCCACGAATACTACGACCTCTATTTCGGCGCCTACCCCTTGGCCGGAGCTTATCTGCACCTGCACCACTATCAAAACAAACTGGCGATGCTGCGCGCGTCCCTTCCCGCCTACCGCCTGCCGGCGACGCCGTTCAAGGCGTCGGACTTTCTCGCGCCGGCGGCCCTCGGTTTCCAAACGGAGCGCCCGGCGCGCGCCGTACTCGCCGATTCGGGCGGTTTTCCCGCACCGGCGTGGGAAATCGTCAGCTTTGACGAACGCACGGGCGCCAGCACCACGGAAACGGTCGACGCCCAGACAGGCGCCGTCCTCGACACCCAGACGGAGGCCTTCGACCTGGCGAGCGTTTATCCGCGCGGTCCGAGCGACGGCGCCTTGACGACCGTCGACCTGCCGGACCTCCCGGGTACGGGCTATCTCGATGGTAAACACTTCATAGTTTATGCTCCCGAAGCCGGCGATCCGCGCGTCATGGCGCCCGACAACGATTTCGAATACCTGCCGGCCGACCCAGCCGACGCGTTGAACTTCGACCAAGTCGAAGCCTATTACGGCGCCACGAAGGCGCTCGCTTGGTTCCAGCAGAAGTTCGGCTTCGACACCGGCGCCTTGCCCGTCATCGTACACATCAACACTTTAGTCAGCGGTCGCCCCGACAACGCCCAGTACATTCCGGCGCCCGTTGGCCCGAAGATCGAAATCGGCAAAGGTAACGACGTCCTAAAAAACCTGGCGCGGGATACCGACGTCGTCATCCACGAGTTCGGCCATCACGTCATTTACCAGCATCTAAAATCGCATAGCGGCGAGGCCGGGGTCCTGCACGAGGGCACCGCGGACTACTTCGCGTACGCCATCAGCGGCGACCCGCACTTAGGCACGTCGATCGTCGTCGGCGGCACCTATTTGCGCACGGCGGCTTTGGGTTCGGAGCTCCGTTACGACTCAGCCGACGAACGCAAGGGCGCGCACTATCTCGGCCAGTTCTGGTCGGCGGTCCTATGGGATCTGCGCCTGTCGCTCGGCGACGACGCCGACAAGCTCGTTTACGAGAGTTTGAGTTACCTCGGCGCCAACTCGGGCCTGAAGGACGCCTTCCTCGCCCTCTTCAACGCCGATCGCGACGCCCATCCTCTCGCCGAAGGCACGGCGGAAGCCGGCGTCTTCGGCGCCAATAAATGCCTGATCCTGAAAGCCGGTGTCAGCCGCGGCTTCGCCCAATTCCTCGGCAACTACGACGGCTTGGCCTGCGGACTCGACATGGCGGCATTGGCGGAAGAGAGCCGCGCCCTAAGTCACGAGTCGGGGAAGTCCGGGTCGGGGAAGGCCTTCGGCTTCTCGGCTTTCGGCAGGACCTGCGCCGTGGTCGGCTTTGGCGACCGCCCCGATGCGCCGACGCCGCTCGTTTGGTTTGTCTTGCCGGTGTTCCTCGCTTTCAGCTTCAGCCGTGTCCGGAGGCGCCATGGATCTTGAACGCATTTTAAAGGTCGCCGTTCGGGGCGGCGCCAGCGACATCCTGCTGAAGACGGGCGCCATACCGCGCTTCCGCTTCAATGGCGAGCTGGTGACGCTCAGCGACGGTCAAATCGTCTCACCCGCGATCATGCAGCAGTGGATCGAAAAGGTGCTACCGCCGCACTTGGCCAAACGCCTTGCCGCGTCCGGCGACGCCGACTTCGCCTTCCAGTCGCAAGGCGGCAACCGCTTTCGGGTCAACCTCTTCAAACAACGGCAAACCTTCGGCATGGTGCTGCGCGTCATCTCGACCCACATCCGGACCTTGGAAGAGCTACAACTGCCGGCTGTGCTCCGCCGCCTCTGCGATGAGCGCCGCGGCCTGATCCTGGTGACGGGCGCCACAGGCTCCGGCAAGTCGACGACGCTCGCCGCGATGATCCAGAAGATCAACCTAGAGCGCGCCGCCCACATCATCACCATCGAGGATCCGATCGAGTTCAATTTCAAAGATGAGCGGTCGACCGTCAACCAGCGCGAGATCGGCATCGACTCGGACTCCTTCGCCACGGCGCTGCGCGGGGCGTTGCGCCAGAACCCCGACGTCATTCTAGTCGGCGAGCTGCGCGACCGCGAAACGACGCAGACGGCCCTGATGGCGGCCGAAACCGGCCATTTGGTGATGTCGACCTTGCACACGATCGACGCCGTCGAGAGCCTGACGCGCCTGCTCTCCTATTTCGAGTCGCACCAGCATCCAGCGCTGCGCCAGATGCTCGCCAGCTCGCTGAAGGCCGTCGTCTCCCAGCGCCTCGTGCCACGCGTCGACGGCCGGGGCGTCGCTGCCGCGCTCGAAGTCATGGTCGCCAATTCCAACGTCCGCGACTACGTGCTGAAGGCGGAGCACTTCGGCGGCCTGCACCAAGTGATAGAAGAAAGTGGCGATACCTACGGGATGCAGACCTTCGATTCGTCGCTGCTCGAGCTCTACCATGCGGGCCTCATCAGCCGCGATGAAGCGCTGAGCCAAGCTTCGAGCCGGGATGACCTATCGCTCAAGATGCGCGGCGTTGGCGCCTGACTGTCCATCGAATGTCGAATTTCGATCAGTGAAATTCGAAATTCGGGGATACAGGGGGCAGGAGTATTACCCCGCGATCGTGTCCTGGTTCTTAAGCTGACCTTCCATCTTGAGCCGCATCACGTGCGAGAAACGCTCGATCGCCGGCAGCCCTCTCGTGTAGTCCATGTACATTCCCACCGGCACGTTCGATTCCTCCCAGTGCGCCAAGGACCGGACGCCGTCCGGCACCTGGCAGTAGAGCGAGTGGTCGAAGTGCGCCTTGTCGTGAACCTTGCCGTCGTGGACGTGGACGGTCGGGAAAAAGAGCTCGGAAGCGTAGGTCGTCGGAAACTCGAAGGCCATGGGATGAAAGGCCCTGTGCTTCGCCTTCAGCTTGAAGACGGCGAAGCCAAACTTCTCATACTGCGGCAAGGAGCTCCAAACCTTTTTCGGCAAGCGAAACTGAGCGGCCAAGCGCTCGAAGTCGTCGATGGTCGGAACGAAGGAGGCTTCGAAGTTGCCGACGTCGACGACCTTGAGCGGCCGGTCGTGGGCGGCGGCGCTGCCGACGCCCTTGGTGCCGCCTTCCCTTTGCGCCCCCGGGTCGCGGTTCGAAAAGCCTCGGGAGAGGTCCTCGAAAAACTCAGGGTATTTGGACAGGTCGAGGAACTTGACGGCGGACTCCGGCGTGCCTTTTGGCACCGGAATCGGCAGGATCATCGCCACGTCGTTCTTGGCCTTGACCTTCATCGTGTAGACAAGGATCTGCGACTGCGGGCCCGTGCGCCGAGCGAAGATTTGAGTCGCAGAAACGGCCACCGGCTGAGTAAAGCAGCACATCTCAGCGCACCTTCAACAAGAGCACGATCATGATCAAGGTCATCATCGCTTGAATGACGGAGAACCGCACCAAGACTTGGGGATTGGACCAACCCTTGTTGTGGCGCACGTGATCGTGCAGCGGGAAGCGGATGGTGCGGAAGATGGCGATCTTGAAGAAGCGCAGGAGAGCGACCTTCAAGAGCCCGGTGCCGCCGTTGACGAGCAGCACCGCCGAGACGATGAAGATCGTGAACGGGTTTCCCGACTTCAGTACGAAGACGCCGAGGAGGAAGCCCAAAGCCCGGGAACCGGCGTCGCCCATCAGCAAGATGCTCGGATGGGCGTTGTACCAAAGGTAGCCGAGGATGGCGCCGACCATCGAGAAGGCCATGATTCCCCAGGTCGAGCCGTCCTGGTAGTGCGGCAGGAGCAGATAGGTCGCGATCTCCTTGTGCCCAAGGCCGAAATAAAGGAGCGACCCGAGGCTCGTCAGCGCGATCGCCGACAGAGTCCCGGATAGGCCGTCGACCCCGTCGGTGCAGTTGGTCGAATTGATCGCCGTCCAGATCAGCACGGTGCCGAAGGGAATGGCGACGAACCAAGGCAAGGCCAGGGTTTCCTTGGTAAAGGGCAGCCAAATTTCCACGGCGCCAAATTCGCAAAGGACAGAGGCGGCGGCGGCGGCCAAAATCAAATCGATGGCGCCCTTCTTGTACTCGCTCCAAGAGTTAGCCGACTTGTCGTCGTACCAGCCAGACAGCATCGCCAGAAACGTCATGGCGACGATGGCCCAGGCTTGGAAGGACGGCGGCAAGGCAAGCAACTGCACGAGGCAGTAGATCGTAATGAAGATGACGCCAGCGCCAGTTGGCTTGCCCTGGGCTGCGGTGCTTTGCACGGCGTGGGCGCGGCCGCGGTCGCGCGGCAGGAGCTTCATCAGCCTCGGTAACAGCCAAAAGGTCAGGACAAAGCAAAGCACGACGCTAAGCCCGCCGAGGAAGAGGCGCGACGTCAGCAAGCGGAACGGCCCAAAATACGGTTCCAGGAGCTCGCCAAGAATAAAGAGCAAGTCACACCTCAAAAGCCGCAGGAATGACTTAACTCTAAAGGATTTTTTCCAGCCTTGGAATGGCCAATTGCCAACCGGCCTTTAGCCGCGGCGCGAGGCCGCGAGGCGCGCGGCGAGGAGTTCGGCCATTGCCTCCGAGCCAGCGCCCGGACGGAAGATTAGGCGAAGGCGGCGGGGCGCCAAATCCAGCTCCGGCAAGACGGACACGAGCTTGCCGGCTTGCAGCGCCGCATCGGCGGTACTGTGCGGGAGGACGGCGACGCCGTGGCCTTGGATTGCTGCCGCCAAGATGTTGGCCTCGCCTCCGGCGAACCATACGTCGCGGAAGCGCACCGCGACGCGGGCTTCGGCGGACAAATGGGCCAGCGACGGAAAAGAACGGTCGAGCTCGAGCCAAAGGATCGACGCCAGGTCGGCGACGGCCTTCACGGTCTCGGCGACCCCCGGTGCCGCCACCATCACGAACTCTTCGTCGCCTAGTTCGATCGCGTCGTAGGCACCCGACGGCGGCGGAGCCGACGTCACGCACGCTTCGAGGCTTTTCGCGGCCAACATGTTCAGAGCCTCGTCGTCGGGGACGGTGACGCAGTGAAAGGCCAATTCGGGCTGGCTGGATTTGAGCGCCAAGAGCGCCGGCCAAATCAAATTCGACACGGTGAAAGGCGATGCGCCTACCGTCAGCGAC
>JAYWBY010000167.1:0-15973 GCA_043781115.1 Pseudomonadota bacterium | reverse complement strand
TAGGAAGTGGCATATACAAGTCCACGGACAGCGGCGTCACGTGGCGCCGCTTGACCGCGGGGCTCCCTCAAGGCCCCAACACCGGGCGCATCGGCATTAGCATCAGCGCCTCGCAGCCAAACATCGCCTATGCCATCTTCGACAGCACCCAAACGAACTTCGACGGCGTCTATAAAACCACCGATGCCGGCGAAACCTGGCAGCGAACCAGCGACTCGGCGTTGTCCGGTATCTATGCGACGTACGGTTGGTGGTTCGGCAACATTCGCGTCGATCCGTCGAACCCGAACAACGTTTTCGCGCTAGGATTCACCGCCTTTCGCAGCACCGACGGCGGCCGCAGTTGGCGGTCGATTGCCGGCATGCATGCGGACAATCACGCGCTTTACGTCAGTCCGACAAATCCCGATCTCGTCTACGAGGGCAACGACGGCGGGCTCTATAAATCCATCGACAACGGGCGCAACTTCGTCCGCTCCGGCAAGTTGCCGATCACGGAGTTCTACAGCGTCGCTTTCGATGTCGCGCATCCGGAACGAATTTTTGGCGGCGCCCAGGACAATGGCACGGTGCGCACACAAACCGGCGGCATGACCGACTGGGAAGAGGTCAACGGCGGCGACGGCTTCCAGGTCATCGTCGATCCGGTCGACCCCCATTACGTCTACTCCGAGTCTCAGTACGGAGCGCTCGGTAGATCCACCGACGGCGGCGCCAATTTCGACGACATCAAACCGGACGCGCCGCGCGCCAATTGGAATACGCCGATCGTCTTGGACCCGAACGACCACCACGCCATTTATTACGGCGGAGACCGCGTTTATCGGTCGACGAATCAGGGAACCTCCTGGCAGGCAATCAGTCCTGATCTGACGGTCAACCAAGGGTCGAGCGGGCCGGAGCTTTTGGACGCCCTGGTAGCAGGGACGATCACTACGATCGCCGTAGCGAAAGCCGACTCGAAGGTCATCTACGCAGGAACGGACAACGGCAAGGTCTGGCAAACGAAGAATGGCGGGACGTCTTGGACGCTCGTCAACGCCGGCGTCCCTCAACGCTGGATTACCAGTCTAGCCGTCGATCCGCGATCGGCCGCCCACGTCTACGTCTCGGTCTCCGGCTACCGAAGCGGCGAGAGGATGCCGCACGTACTCAGCTCGGAAGATTTCGGCGCGACGTGGCGCGACGTCTCGGCGGGCTTGCCGAGCGTGCCGGTCAACGTCGTGCGCCTCGATCCCGACCAACCCGAGACGATTTACGTCGGTGCCGACGTAGGAGTTTACGTGTCGCATGATGCCGGAGGAACTTGGACGACGCTCGGCCAGGGCTTGCCGGCCGTACCGGTGCTCGACCTAGGTCTCGACAGGATCGGCCACCGGGTCGTGGCGGCGACATTTGGACGGTCGCTGTTCGCGCTCGGGATGTAATTGCGTCGTCGCGGAGGGACCATTCGGACAAGGGGAGAGGGCGCATGACCGAAAGGGGACCGTCCGGCGGCTGGCTTCAACGTCTAGACAAAGTGCTATTCTTTGTGCTTCTTGGCTGCGTCGTCACGACGTATCTCACGATCAGCCGTGAACGGCGCACTTACCGCTTTTGGAACTGGCGCAAGACCTTCATGCCGACGTTCTTGGTGACCCGTGCCGAGCAGGACTGGGGCAACCTTGCCAAGGACCAGGACTTGGAAGGTGGCCCGATGGTCGTCGACGGCAAAGTATACGCGTCTGGGCTCGCCACGCATGCCAACTCGGCGATTCACATCAAGCTCGACGACGACTACAAGTTCTTCACCGGCGGCTGCGGCTATCCGGACAATCGTCAGGGCGCCGTCATCTATTGCCAGATTGCCGACGGAGAAGAAGTTCTCTACACCAGCCCGTTGCTAAATGAACGGCACCACTTGGAGAGGTTTGCTATTGAGCTCCGCGGGCGGAAAAGCCTGACTTTGCTCTTTCGTTCGGGTGCCGACCACATCAATTCCGCGCATGCGTTTTGGCTGACGCCCAGGGGAACCGACGAGCAGACTCCGTAAAGGCGCTACCGACGACGACGAAACACGCTACGGTCGTACTCAGCACTGACCACCAAAGGTAACGGAAGTCACAGGAGACCGTCACCAAGAGGTAACTTGCCAGGTAGAGGATCGAGCTTGAGGCGAGCACCAAAGGTAGCGCCAAGCTTGGCCGCCCGCGGCGATTCCCTATGATTGCACGTCCTATGAGGCCAACGTCGATCAGCAGCCAGAGCCAACCTTTGTAGAGCCAAGTATTTGTCTCGAACCAACCAAGCGCCGGGGCGAGAAGCAGGGTGAGTCGGTTGCCCGTGAAGCCGTACGGCCCGGATGTTTCGGCGGACTCCAAGGCCGTCCCATAGCAAGGGCCTCGACCGAAGCCCATCAAGCTGTCAAAGCGGACCAGACGATGATCCAGCCAGGCGATGGGAGACCTCCAAACCGCACCCTGCCAGGCTGTTCTTAGTTCCCTGAGCTGCGCCTGATCGCGGGTCGGAGTGTAGGGCGACTCTTGACCGAAAATGAATTGGTCCAACATCATCACGTTGGCATCGGCGCGTATGAGGCGGTCTCGCGTATAGCCGGAGCGCCGGAAAGCCGGAGGTACCAAGTCCAGATCCCGTTGGACGGATAGGTGCCCCAAGTCGTCGAGAAGGATGAACTGGTAAAAATAGTTCCTCTGCGCTTCCAGGACTTCATACGTCATGAATTGATTGGCGGCGGCAAGGGCGCTTGCTCCCGCAACTGCGGCCAGGCCGAGGACAAGCTTGCGGAGCGGGCGACGCGCCCATTGCGCGACGACGAAACCCCAAAAGGCTAGGAGCGGCAGCACGGCCGGAAGGGCATTATGGCGTACTGCCGAGCCGTAAAAGATTGCGACCAGCGCGATCGCCAACATGCCCCAACGTTTCACCGGACTAGCTGGCGAAAGCTGCTGCGCCCGACAAATTAGCCCGACGGCAAAAAGAAAACTGGAGCCCAGAGCAATGTCCTTCCAAATCATCCCCGCGATGCCGAGAACCGGTGGTATTAATCCACTCAAAGGAAGGAGAAACCGCGTTTTTCCAAGGCCTGCCGGCAGGCTTCCGGCGATGAAAAAAAGACCAAGCCAAAGCATGGACGTGTTCAGGAGCAGCATGCCGAAGGGCCCGGGAATCAGCAAATCGGTGATACCCCAAACGAGCGCCATCATCGGCGGGTGGCCGTCGGAGTAGTAGCCGCTCTGGGCCTCTTCGAACTGGGCGACGGAGTCCCAGGAAAATAGTCCAGGATAGTAGAGGATCAAAACGAACAGGGCTCCGCCCAGGCACTGCAATGCCAGTAACATCCGCAACTTCGGCAATCCGCTCAAGCGGCACCGGTCAACTGGGCGACGTGGCCTTGGGTCATCATGAACTCTAATTTATGCCGACGATGCGTGGCGCAAAAAGGCGGTCCATTCATTGTAGCATGGCTTTCAAGCCGAGATCCGGTTGCCGGTCCAGAATCCTGCTGGATCAGGCAATGCGGCTTTGTAGCCTCAGTTCGCGCACGGACGAACAATCTCGATGACGTTACCCGCCAGCTTGAAATCCTGGGTCACGAACAAATGCACGTCGCCCTTCGGCAAGTCGCAGCTATCGCGTGCCGCCAAAACTTTCACGTCGCCCTGACAAAAAGACGGAGTACTGGTGCGAAGCTGGGCCGCGGCGTCGGCCGCTGAGAGCGCGCGGCCTTGCTGCGTCGCGGTGGAGCACTTGTCTTGGCTGGCGTCGCCAAACACGGGGCTCAGCAGGTACTCATCGATCCCGCCATGGTCTTTCGGCGTCAGCTGAAAGAGCATGCCGTTGACGATGAAGCTGATCGTGCCGTCGCGCGCAGCCTCGATCCACTCGATTGGGAAGAGGGAATCCAACCAATCTCTACCCTTAAAGGAGACTCGTCGGGCGTCTGAACCTTCCGCCGCGCGCGCTTGGGCGCCGTCGACGATCACCACGTCACCACCACCAGTAACAGTGTAGATTTTACCGTCCGGCGTTATCTTATAAATCATTCGCCCACCAGGCGACGCCATGATGAAGGATCCGTCGCCCAGCCTTGCGACGGGTGCGTTGAAATCGAAGGTTGAAGGGACTTGCGAGGAAAATTGGAAATTGCTTTGTGGCACGCCATGAACAGGTACGGGAACATTGCTGGCTGCCGTCGCGGCGCTACCGGCGATCTTCGTCAACGTGCCGTCCGGCTGCCAGTGCCAAAGCAGGAAGGCTCGAGTGTGCCACTCAAGGGTCAAGGGGTCCGTGTCGACTTGCCGGTGCTCCGCGAAGAATAAGCCCCCCTGGCCGTCTTCGAGCGGAAAGCCGATGCCCGCACTAAGCTCCAAATCCTTGGCGACCCCTCCGAGCGCGGTGCTGGCGCCGCCTCCGGCAATCACCGTATATGTCAACGGCAGGGCCGGGTCGGACGACGGATGCAATTCCAAAAGAATGCCGCAACCGTAGCTGCCGCGCGCAAACAAACGCCCACTCGGCGTCGGAATCAACTGAACGATATTGGCGCTGGTGTAAGGCGTCGAACAGGGCCAGAGGCCCGGACCTCCCGCTTCCGGGAAGAGTAGTTCGTATAAATACTCGCTGGCATCGCTGACGTTTATTTTGCCGCCTTCGACCAAGGCCTCATTGGCTCCGAACGCACGGGTCTCCGTCCGGCCGTCTTGACCTGGGCGGTTGATCCCCGGAAATTGCGACGGCATCGTCCAAAACTCATTCTTGCCCAAGCGTAAATAGTCCGAGCCAATCGCGACGGTCGCCGCATCTAAAACGTCTGTGGACCCTGGCGTTAGCTCAGGCAGAGGGAATAGCAGAGAGTGGTGCCAATCATCTTCTCCATCGAAACCGTCAGCCGCCGCCTTCACGAGGGAGTAGTGGTACCAATCGTTTGCATGCAAAGCAGCCAACTCACTCCCGTGAGCGACTAGGCCGTCGATATGGAAATCCGAAATGGACGACAGAGCGAGCTTCGAATCGACGGCGAATACTCCGTGGTCCGCGGCGAAGATAAACTGCTCGCCATGGAGCGGCTCATTGGGTCCGAGCGTCACCGCGGTTGCCCGGAGGATGTCGACTGTCTCCTCTGCTTCCCGATCGGCGGCAAAGGTCTTGGACAATACCTGGCCGCCGCTGTCGATGCGCCGAATCGTGGTGAACGCATCCTGCTCGGTGCAGGCTGGCCAAGCCAGGTATGCCGCGCCCGAGTCAGCGGCGGCAATCGCCGGGCCGTAGATACTGACTTCTGTGTTGCAGATGGGGAAGTGCGCGCCCGACATGATCGACGAGAGATTGTCCACCGTCCCGTCGCTTCTTAGACGGTAGAACGCGTCTAGGAGCTGGAAGACCACCGTCTTGCCGTCTGGTGACGCATCGAGATCGAACATGTCGGGACGGGGTTCCCCCTGAAGAGCCGAAAACTGTGCGGGGTCCATCGACAACCGGACCTTGGTCGTCCCGTCATCGGTGACTTCGACCAATGCATAGGTGTCGTCGCTCGGCGAACGCGCAAAGACGAGAACACCATTCGGCGTACAGGCAACCCGGTCGAAAGGCAGCGTCAACCGGAACGGGTCGGCGTAAAGGCGTCCATCAAGAAACGATGTCATTTTGTCGGCGAAACTCAGCTCCCAGGTCTTACTTTCGTTGCGATGCTTGTAGCTCCCCGCGTATAGGAATATTTCCTCGCCCCGGCGCCGAAAGACTTGGCCGCTGGTCGCGAAAAAGGTGCCCTGCCCGTTCCAGCAACTGTCGGCGGTCAAGTAAGCAAGCGTGTCGCGCCAACTCGAAAATTTCCCCACTTCTCGCTGATGACCGAGCGGCAATGGCAGGTCGTTCGTCAACTGCGCGCCAAGCGCCGCGTCCCGTCCCGGAGCATATGCGTAAGGCAAAAATGGCACCAGTCCGGCCGCCACGCCGACACTATAGCCGAGCACGACTTGATCGGATTCCGTGCGCACGGCCAGGTCCTTGTCGCGCCGGACGGTCAACGCGAAATTCAACTTGGAAGCGCGTCCGACGACGCTCTTGTCGACTTCGTAGGTACGCACGAGCGAGTCATCACCTGCAACAGCGACCTCTTTGAAGGTCACCGGACTGCCGCTCAGTTGGGTCGGCTTTTCCCAAGTGATCTTGACCCCTGGCTTCACGAAGGACGCCTCGAGTTCGCCGCCGTTACTTTGAACTGCCGCAACGCGACAGATGATTTTGTAGGTCGTGGTATCGAGTTGCTTTTGGCCGCAACGCGTTCGAGCGTTGTCGAAGTCCGCGCCGACGAGATTGATACCCGTTACGGGAGTCGACGGATCGCCCTGGGTGAATTTGTCGTCGCCGTCGTTACCGCCGACGGGAGCGGGTTCGGCTGGCGGAGGGTCGTCCGAGTGGTCGCCGGAGTCTGGAACCGTCGTCGCGCTCACCGCCCCCTGCGACCCGCCACCTTTGTTCGCGCGGCAACCCCCGCTGAAAGCCGATACAGCTAGGCAGAGGGCCAGACCCAAGATTATTGCAGCTAAGCGATGAACTGGGGAGCCTCCGCGCATCTCAATGGTTGGCCTTGCCTTCGACGCCCTGAATAGCGATGCCGCGTAAGAACTTCGTGCCATTGCCGGCGCCACTGGTCACGACTTCCGTCGACGTCAGTCCGGCGGCGGTCCGAGCGTAGTGGAGGATGTCACCCGAGACACTGTCGACGTAGAGAATGTGAAGCGTATCGTTCGGGTCGAAACCGATGGCCGGGTCGACGGCGGCAGCGCTCGGCGCCACGAGGGTTTGGGTCCAGACCCCAGCGCTATACCTGGCAAAATTAAGCATGCCTCCGGTATTGTAGTATGTAGCGTAAAGAACGCCGGCGCTGTTGAAAGCAACACTGGCCCTCGCGGACGCGACCCCGATATAGTCGATCGTCGAGTATACCCAGGACCCTGACTGGTTGGTCGCATAGACGAGCTCGCCCGTGCAGTTATAAGTGATGTGGATCTTGCCGCTTATGTCGATGGCGAAATCCGGATTGTCCGTCGTCCCGCCGCAGGAGGTCGAGCCGTTACCCATGAAATTGAACTGTCCGCTGGAGGTCGTCGTCCAAGAGGCTCCGTTCTTGTACGAGTAAAAGATGGCTTTGGTCGTCATCCCTGTGGGAGCCTTGAATACGATATGCGGAACATCGGAGTTGTCGACGGCGATCGCCGTTGCCGAACTGGTCATGGCGATTGAGGGGTCGTAAATCAACGTCTGACTGCCGTTGAAGCTTCCGGACGTTCCCGCCTCGTAAAGGATCTTCGCCCCGTCGCTGTAAGCGAAGTGAACTAAATTGCTCGAGTCGACGCTCATCGACCCGAAAGGGCCTTGGAGACCAATTTGTACAGTCTCCAGAGAGGCGGGAAACCCCGAGGTATTGTCGGCATAGAGAACGGTCATGGCTGCCGCGTCCGACGCTGAAACGTGAGCCTTGCCGTTCTTGTCAACCACCACGGAGCCGTCGTTAACGTTGACACTGGTATAGGTTTGCGTCGACCAAGTTGAGGCGCCCCGACTTTTGACACTAAGATTGCCGCTAAGGCCGTAAGCCGCGAAGATCGTCTGATTCGGCGTCAGGTTGAAGTTGCTGGCGCCCTTCTGGCCGATGACCACGGGTGAGCGCGTGAAGCCTTCGACGGCGGTACCGACGTTTACGCTGGCGAGAATGGCGTCGTCCAGGAGGTGCGTTACGACGCCGGCAGCACTGTTGTAAAAAATATGCGCGCGATTTGCCGAGTCAAAGGCCATGACCGGCGCCGCCCCGCTGAACACCCCGTGGGTTGTACTCACGTCCGACCAGATGGAGCCATTAAATTTGCGACAAATGAGGAACGTCGAGCTCGTGCCGACAAAGGCTGGGAGACCGGTGGAGTCGAGAGCCACGCTTGGACGCGTCGCCGATGTCGAGTTGTTGTCGTACGCCAAAGAGTAGGTCCACGAACCACCTGTATCTTTGGCGTAAACATATTGGGTGTCGCACGCATAGATGACATGGGCCTTGCCGTTGGCGTCGACGGCCATGTCGGCAAATGTCACTGCCGCAGTGCAAGAGGTGGTGCCGTCGCTCTTTAGAGTGAACGTAGCGAGGGGCGTGAGCGTCCAAGCGCCAAGGACTTGGGTGCCGTAGCGCACGCGGTTGTTCGTCTTGTCGTAGAAGAGCGCGTGAGGCTTGTTGTATTTGTCTACGACGATGCGCAAGGCTTCCGATAGCGACGCGCCCGTCCTGGCCAAAAGGGCGACAGGTGAAGCCAAGAAGTTGCCTGCAACGCCGGTTTTGTAAGAAATACCGTCGCCATCGTTGTAGAGCAGATGGAACGTATTTGTCGAGTCCACGGCGATCGACGAGCTGTCGGCGCCGGCCGTAGTTGCCTGGATCGTCTCGCTAACTCCGTTCGGCACCAGTGTGTAGCGGTGCTCCTTCAAAGCGTCGCTCGAGCCGGCATAGTGGACATTGCCGTTTTTGTCGACGGCCAGCGTGCTGAAGCCGGCGTAGGTCGGCGATAGGGCGACGTCCGTCATCGTGCTGCCGACGGTTTCTACGAAATGGACGAAAGAACTGGAGTTGGTGATGACACCCACCCAGACGTCGTCGCCGCCGCCCGCCGACGGGACGGCATTGGCGACAGACGATGCAGCCGAGTAAGCAAGCGCCGCGTTGTAAGCATAAACCGCGTAGTGATAGGTCGTACCGTTGGTCAAACCTGTATTATTGCAGGTCGTGCCGTTCCCTACACAGATGATGTCGTTTGAAGGGTCCGCCGCCGTCCCGGCCGTGTAGGACGTTCCCGCGGTGGGCACCCAGTCGACCGCGGCCGAGGTGTGCCGGATTACGATGTATCCCGTCGCTGCGGTCGCCGCCACCCAGGACAAGCCAATGGTGGTGTTGCCCGGCGTCGCAGTTAAAGTGCCAGGGTTACCAGGCTGAGCGGCGTTGACAGTGAAGTGATAGCTGTTGTTAGTGGCGTCGCGGAAATTGTTAGCTACGTCGGTGGCGCGGACTTTGATGCAATAATCATGGTTGGTAAGCAGCGACGCGGTGACGTTGTAAGGACTCGCGGCGACGGAGCCGCTACTTTCAATGCTGGTCGTGCAGTCGGTTTGAAACAGCTGCGCGACGTAGGTCACGGTGTGCAAGTCGGTGGCCGTTCCCCAGCTGATCGGCGGACTGGTGGCGCTGGTCGAAGACGCCGGTGCCGTGATGGTGAAAGCGGCTGGTGCCGTCGTATCGATGGCGACGGTGAAAGTGCCGGCGTTCGTGGCCGCAACGTTATTGCCTGCGGCGTCTTTGGCAGTGACGCAGACTGTGTACGTACCGTCCGCAAGGCTAGATCCCGGCGTGAAAGTCAGGGAGCTTTGACCCGTGGATTGCGCTTCCGGCGTCTGGCAGTTGCTATTGTTGTCGAGTTTGACGTCGTAGGTGACGGCATGGGCATCGGTGGCGGCGCCCCAGGTTACGGTCGGAGTATTGTCGGCGGTGACGGACCCAGAACTACCCGCAATGGTGAACGTCGACGGCGGAGTGTGGTCGACGTCGACGGTAAATGTCCCAGAGCTCGCGGTCGACGGATTACCGGCCGCGTCCGCGGCCTCGACGCAAACATAGTAGATGCCGTCGCCAAGCGTGGTTGGCGGCGTGAAAGAGGTCGCCGCTTGGGGCGCCGACTGGAGAACAGGTGAAGCGCAATTGCTATTGTCGTCGATCTTGACGGTATAGAGCAGGCTCGAGAAATCGCTCGGCGCAGACCAGTTGATCGTCGGCTTGCCGGTGGCGGACAGGGCGCCCGAGGCTCCCGTCAAAGCGAACGCGCTCGGTGAGCTGGAATCGATCCGCAACGTGAAAGAGTCGCTGTTGGCTGCCGGTCCCGAGTTGCCCAACGCATCCGTGACCGTCAGACACACATGGTAGAGGCCGTCCGCCAGGGCGGGGGGCGTATAGGTCGTGACCGAAAGGCCCGTGGCGCTGGCGACGGGAGTCGGGCAGCCGGCGTCGGTGTCGAGCGCCACCGCGTAAGTAACGGCCGTCGGCGCCGTACTAGCGGACCAGAGAATGGCGGGCGTCGGATTGTTGGTGGAGCTCCCAGAGACTCCCGACAAACTAACGCCCGGCGGCACGTCGTGATCGATGTTGATTTTGAAATCGGATCCGCCGGCATTGGTCTTGTTGCCAGCGGCATCGACGGCGTTGACGCAAATATAGTAAACGCCACTTGCCAGATCGGCTGCGGGAGTGAAGCTTGCAGCTTTCAGTTCAGCTTTGGTGAGCGAAGGCGACGGACACCCCTTTTCACCGTCGAAGCTGATGGCGTAGGTAACGGTCCCATCGTTGAGCCTCGGCGCGTCTTCCCAGGTGATCGTCGGGCGAGGGTCCTTGGTGACTAGGTCCTTCGCGCTGGTGACCACGAAAGGCGCCGGCGGCGTCACGTCGACGATGAAGTGCTTCGGCTCGCCGCCTTTGAGCGCAGCACCCTCCACGACTGCGGCAATCGTGACGCAGGCGTCGCCTTCCGCGAGGGGCGGCGCCAGGGTCAGCGTCGTGGCGTCGGTTTTTTGAGTCGAGATGACTTGCGTGCAAGTTGAGTCGAGGACCTGAACTTGATATTCAGGGGCGGAGCCAACCGGTGAGGGACTCCAAGAAAGCGTCGGGGTCTTCGTCGTTTCGTAGGCAGGCGACGGTGCGAGCGCCAACGCCGGACGGCTTTGCACGACCACGAAGGATTGGAAGTCACCTACCATCAAATAGAGATGAGGCGATTCTACCGAGATTTGGTCGGCCGGGAGCTGAGTGATGTCGCCGGAGAGCGAGCGAACGTAGACGGCAATGCTTTCGGGATGACTGAGGTCGATTCCCACCAGTAACGCGTCAGGCAAGCTGATGCGCAGTTTGCTGGAAAGTGCTTTGTCGCCCGACAGGGTGAAGGGAAACGTCTTAGTCATGTCGATGCTTGCAGTCAATGTCGTGGCCGCATCGATGCCATTCGGCGCTTGGACGGAGAATCCCTTGAGAGGCCCGAAATCCGTCGACACGGTATTCAAGCCGGCGAGATCGACGGCTTTGACGACGAACGTGCTACCGTCGCCGGAGTCTTGGCCGCTCGCCGTTTCGCTAGTACCTGCCGCCGGCAAGGCGACGCCAGAGACAGTCTTCGTGTCGAGCTTGGCAGTGCAAGCGTAGAGAGACGCCGCCACCACGCTCGCAAGCGAAGCGCAACGGATCAAACGAAATGGGCGTCTCGAAACCATGGGAAGGCCACCTTAAGCTGGCGGTACTTCTTCAGATTCGGCACTTCCAGACGAAGCTTGAGGCAGTCCCTCATTTACCTACTTTATTTCTTAAATACCAGTAGGTTATGGGTAGTAGCGAGTATGGTTACCCTCGACATCGGCGTTCGCCCAGGTCGGGGCCGTTCCGGTTGCGGCCGCCCACTTGGTGTCTTCGATGTAAATGCCGTTCCCGTACCCGGCAGCGCTGAGGTTGATGAACGCCGCGTTGAAGTTGGCGAAATTGAGCGCATAGTTGCTCATGCCGTAGAGGCTAGCTTGAAGCAGGCCAGCGGCCCCCGTCAGGTCGATCGCGCTCCACTGCGAATACTCGAGATGCACGCCAACGAGGTGCGTGTAAGCGGCGAGGTTGAGCGTGCCCGTGACGCCCAGACTTTCCAAGTGAAGATCCTGCAGCAACATGTTGTGGCTGAGGTCGAGCGAGGTGATGCTCGAGCTACCGCTCAGCCAAAGCGTTCGGAGCTGGTTGTTGTGGGTCAAATCGATCGTGCTCAAATGGTTGCCGTCGATTTCGAAATCCCGCAAGTTCGTCAGCGTCGTCACGTCAATGGCGGACAAGTTATTCGACCAGACCCACAGATTTTGGAGAGAAGTCATGCCGGAAACGTTGATGGAGGTCAGTGCGCTACAGCCATGGGCTTCGAGCAGCGTCAGGGAGGTGAAGCGTCGCGCGTCGAGCGAGGTAAGATCGGTATTGTTGACGCTGATATGCGACAAATTGCTCGGCAATGTATTCAAGTCGGCAGTCGTGACGGGGCCACCGTCGAGGGATATGGCGTTGAGGCTCGGCATCGACGCATAGTTGACGCTACCCGCGGTCATCGCGCCGGCATTGCCGATGGCGAGATAGGGCATGGCGGCGTTGTGCGACAAATCCACCGGTTGCGCGAAGGCATTGTCCGCGACGAGTAGCGTTTGGATCTGGACGTTCTTGCCGACGTCGAGCTTGGTCAAATGGTTGGCCGCTAGGTTCAGGAACGTAACGGCTACGTTGGCGCGCACGTCGATCGCGGGAATGTCGTTATGGGAGAGGTCGATGTCGGTGACGGCAAGCAAGCAACGAATCGGCGACAGCACTTCGACGATATTACTGTAGCTCGCGTAAACCGCAGTGTCTCCGGCGTCGGCCGTGAGGATCGAGTCGTTATTGACGCGGGCATAACCTACTAAGCCGGAGGACGGGCAGGCGATCGTGGCGCCAGCATGGCAGCTCGGCGACAGAGCAGCGAAGCCCGCAGCCGTCGTCTTCGTGACGTCGGCGACGTCGTACCAGTAGCCGTCGTGCGTGGCGCAGTCGTTGCCGTTAATCATATGATCGAGGGCCAGTGTCGCGCAGCTCTCGCCGTTGGCGTTCACGATGCTATCCGTGCCACAAACGATTTTGCTGGTGTGGCAGGTGTTGTCGAAGAAGAAGCCCGAGAGGGCGTGGCAGTCCTTTGCCGATTTGGCGTCGACTATGGTCATGGCTATGCATTTACCGGCTATCGGTTTCTGTCCGGCCTCGCAAGTCAGGACGTCAGACGGCGCAACCGTGCCTCCGCCAGAATCCATATTGTCGTCCGGTTGGATGGCGGCATTGGGCTTCACCACCGGGCAGCCAGTGGCCGTATCAATGACGGTTGTAGTAGCGTCGTCGAGCGCCGCGGCGTCAGCGGCCGCCGTTACCGTTGCCGTGGGAGCATTGCAAGTCGCGCCGGTCGAGGAATCGCTCTTTTTGTCGTTCCCGCAGCCTGAAGCAGCCAAAGTAGCGAGCGAAACGACGACTAGGTATGGGATTTTCATGCCGGCCCCTTACTGAACGAATAGCCAAATGCTCTGATACCAACTGGCATCGGCGTCCTTGGCTCAAGCTTTAGCAAAAAGGGTAAGGTCGGCGAATTTAGTTGGTTGCGAGAGTCCCGCTACCAGACTCACAAAAAATAGATGTATTTATTTGTTAATATTTGATTATTTTGAAATCTAAGAGCATTTTCGATCGAAATTCAATGGAGATATCAAATTGTCTACCTATTTAGGCAAATTTATTTAAATAATTTTAGATAGTTATGACTTGTTATCGAGGCATTCTGTTGTGTTAGACTCCAATAACCTGACACCGTCCACGGCTCGCCTTCTTTCAATAACTTATTGAATTTAAAACAGAAGATCCCGCCCCTGGAGAGCGGCATCAGTTTTGCTTTCTATGAATTCACAACGCAATTCTAAGGAGCAACCATGAATTCCCGCACGAGCCTCAAAGCACCTTGCGACACGGCCGCGACTCTAGTGAATTCCCGCCGTCCCGACCTCCAAATCGTCACCAATGCCACGGCGGAGACCGCGCCCTTCATTTTGAGTGGAACCTCGATCTTCGTCGGCAACCCCAAACGGAAGTTACCGAAACATTAAAGTCTTCTGGCCGCGGGTCGATGAACCAAGCAACCCGAACCGGGAGCTTGAGTCATGAACCTCTCCCGCCACCGCCGACTTCTTGGCACCGCGTTGGTCACCCTGTTGGCCCAGGTCTCCGCCTGTAAAACCGAATACGGCGGCTCGCAACTGCGCGACACCGCGACGCCCCCGGCCACCGGGCCTATCCTGATTTCGCCCGCCGAGCCTGGTCCCAACGTGCCGCCTACCGGGCGCTCCTATTTCGACCGCATGCATAGGCTTGAAAAAGCGTATGCCACCAATATGGCTGGCATCTCTTAAATATAAATCCGCGGACTTCAAGGTCGCCGCCGCGCGGTCAGTTAATGTTTTGTTGATGTTATTCCGATATACTTATTGAAATGCACCTCTCACCCAATTCCCGGCCTTAGAGCCCTGATTTATTTTCGGAGATAGTAATCGTTTCCTCTAGAACCCGCCCCAGCGACCAACCCACTCGTAACGGCAAAAACAAAACAAAGTCCCGCTCCACCCGCTCCCATCGACATCATTTGAGCCAGGCTCGTCGAGACGCGGCAAACACCCTATCGCTCGCACGCATCAAAGCTTTCGTCGTCTTGGCGGCCTTCTGGTTCAGCCACCGGTTCCTCGACCGGTTCAAAGGCAAGGACAAGGCCCCGCGGCGTCGCGACGCCATTTACGTCGACGCCAGCTTTTCCAACGCACCGACTAAGGACGGCGTCGCCCTTGGCGGCATCGGTATCTGGATTCCGCACCGGCGGCTGGCGATCACCCTGCAAGTCGCCGTCAAGAACAGCATGGAAGCGGAGACCCTGGCGCTGCTTGCCGGCGCCATCGTCGCCAAACGCTTTGGCATCAGCCGGCCGCGCATTTATTCTGACTGTAAGTTCGCGGTCAAAACCGCGACGAGGCACCTGAGCCTCGGCCGCCGCCAGTCCTTCTACCAGACCGTGCGCGGCATTTTGCGCTTGTCGACGGAGCACAGCGCGCATCGGCACATTTACAATGCTCTCGCTGGGATCAAAGGCACCCTGGAGTGGCGCCCGAGAGAAGACAACCGCGAAGCGGATCTGGCGTCCAGCATCGGCTCCAGGCATGGCAACATGGGGGTCGTACTGTCGGACCAAAAGAATCACCAACACGCCCTGAACGACATCCTGTCGCAACCCCTCGGCACGCAGTTCGACCTTCCACGAGGTGGTGAGCACCGCCGCGGCAAGGCAAGGGCGATTCTTCTAGCGAGTCGACGGCCGACCGGTAGCCGCCGGTTTCTGCGCGAAGCCAAGTCGTTGATCGAGAACATCTCGGCGAAAGTTGCCTAGATCGCCAAAGAGCCGTCGACGATTGCCGCCAATGGCCCGACGATTTATAATCAGGGCATGCCAAAATTTATCCGCCCTCGGGCCAAGTTCCTCGCCTTCGCGGTCGGCCTCTGCCTGGCGTCTTGCCAGCCAAAGCATGACGACAGCAGCGTCAAACTCGTCGGCGGTGACGTAGTCTCTGGAACCGACTTCCCGTCGACGCTGATCTGGACGACGAACGACGTCGAACTGTCAGAGTCTTACTGCACGGGCGCGAAAATCGCGGAAGACCTGCTACTGACCGCCGGTCACTGCGTCTTGCAGCAGGAAGCGAAGCCGAATCAGGTTTACATCGGGCCTTGGCACGCCATAGCCACCATGCAGGCGGGTCGCCTTTTGCAATACTCCTTCTCGCAGTCGCTCGCCGCGGCTTCGAGCGTCGTGGACACTTTGACGGTCGTCGAATTAATGCTGCCCCCGCACGTCCAACATTGCGTGGAAAGTCCTGACGTCCAGGACCAATTATGCGAGTACCGGGAACCGATACCGGACGTCGCGATCATCCGAGTCAAGGCCGCGCAAAATAGTGCTTTTGCTGGTGCGCCGGCAGCTCCCGTTTCGACCGAGACGGTCTTGCCCGGAACCCGCATTACCATGGGCGGATACGGTTCCGAGGGGAAGGATAGCCGCCGCCTCCCTCGGCTGAAGTCGTTCGACGCCGTCGTGGCCACCGACGCGGCAATCGTTAGAGCTTTGGCCGGTAGCGACGCCGAGCGCGACGGCGCGCCAGACCTCGCCTACTTCTTCGGCGTCGTCAGCCCACTCTCTAACCACCGCCATGGTAATTTAGGCAGCGGGGACTCCGGCGGACCCGTTTACCTCCGCGACACGAACACCATCGTCGGCACGAATTCGGACGGCTTCTGTCCCCTTTCAGACGTCGAGTGCCAACGCAC